>DASPUA010000373.1:0-2366 GCA_035623135.1 Thermodesulfovibrionales bacterium
ACCCACTCCGACACAAACTATTCCCTTGGTTCGGTGTTAAACCATGTTCTTCTCCACCAGACAGTGGTTGGTCTGGAAGCGAAAAAGCAGTTTGCGCTTGTTGAGGACTATCCTGATGTGATCATCGGCTGCTGTGGCGGAGGAAGCAATCTTGGGGGAGCGAGCTTCCCCTTCATCCGTGACAAGATTAACGGCAAAGACGTGAGGGTCATTGCAGTGGAGCCTATTTCGTGTCCAACCCTTACAAGGGGTGAATTCAGGTATGATTTTGGCGATACGGCAGGTCTCACTCCCTTGCTGATGATGTACACATTGGGGCACGATTTTGTGCCGCCGGGAATCCACGCCGGGGGATTGCGCTATCATGCTGATGCGCCTCTTTTGTGTCAGCTCTACCACGACAGGTTGATCGATGCGGTTGCCTACGGCCAGATTGCGGTATTTGAGGCAGCGGTTACCTTTGCAAAGGCAGAGGGGATCATTCCTGCCCCTGAGACCGCCCACGCGATAAGGGCTGCCATTGACGAAGCGACGCGATGCAAGGAAGAGGGCAAAGAGAGGACCATATTCTTTAACCTCAGCGGCCATGGCTACCTCGATCTCGCGGCATATGCAGATTATCTTTCCGGAAAGCTTGAGGATTACGCGTACCCGGACGAAAAGATAAAGGAGTCACTGGCGAAGTTGCCTGTTATCGGGTAACGGTAAAGGGATCTCGGTTATCCCTTTGCACAGGGATGAGGGATGATGGTCAAAGTAAAGATATGTGGCATCACCAATGTAGATGATGCCCTCGAAGCGTCTGAACTTGGGGCCGATGCGCTTGGATTTGTTTTTTACAGGGAGAGCCCGCGCTATGTCTCCCCAGACCAGGCGAAGGAGATCATACAGAGACTTCCCCCATTTATTACGACTGTAGGTGTGTTTGTTGACATGCCACCTATTGAGGTGGAGGAAATTATGCGCCACGTGTCTCTTGACATGACACAACTGCATGGCCACGAATCACCCGATGCGTATGCACTCGGCAGAAAGGTCATAAAGGCGATACGGGTAAAGGAGCTAATCGATCTTGAGCGGTTACAACACTACCGTGTCTCGGCATTTCTCCTGGATACCTATGCGCAGGAGTCTTTCGGAGGTACGGGACAAATATTCAACTGGGATATCGCGCTGCATGCAAAACAATTTGGAAAGATAATCCTTGCAGGAGGGCTTAATCCTGGTAATGTCGAGAAGGCAGTGCAATGGGTGAAACCGTATGGAGTGGATGTGAGCAGCGGGGTTGAGGAAAGAAAAGGGAAGAAAGACCGCAGGAAGATGGAACTCTTCATCAAGAGGGTAAAGGGTGCTTTGTAAGGTTTCGTGCCCTTCATTTCTCAGAGGGGTTATATTACAATGGAAGTAGCCGGGGAAAATGGCAGTACACAGCGAATAAATCGGTCAGGACAGAGGATGAACTATACCGAGGCAATAAAAAACGGGTTCAGAGTAGTCAATAAGAACTGGCAACTCGTGCTCATTCACGTATGTGCAATGGGTGCGAGTTTTATTAGTTTTTTCATCGTTGTGGGGGTGCCTTTGGCCATAGCGTTTATCATATTCGGGCTGGACCTTACTGAACTCTCACGCATTCAGGATGCGTTGAAAACCTTTAAGGAACCGACCGAGATACTCTCAAAGTATTTTGCCTTAGTGGTACTTGTGTTGGCGAGTCTGCTCCTCTATATTCTTGTTGTGCTGGTGATAGGGATCTTCCTGTTGGGTGGGTCCATGGGGGTCATAGGCAGATGGCTCAAGGGTGAGGAGGACAAATTCCGCATCAAGGTATTCATGGCAGAGGGAAAGCAAAGGTTTTTCCCTCTCACGGGATTTACCACTTTGGTGGGTTTACTCTTTGTGGCAGTTGCATTCATTCTCGGCCTTTTCGGCGGTGCCATTGCGGCCATTGTGTCGGTAGCCAGGGAACAGGAGGCAACATTGGCACTTTTCCTAGGCATATTCTTCTCCATGATCCTCTTTGTGGTGGGGATGATCCTTATCTTTCTCACGCTCTCCATTACCATCTATGGCGCCGCGATCATTACCTTACGGGGGATGGGCCCACTCCAGTCCCTTAAGGAGTCGGTACGCTATCTCTACAGAAGTCACGAAGGGTTATATTTCTATTGCATGATCTTCTGCGGGTATGTCTCCATCAGCTTTCTTATCCTGCTTTTGGGTTACCCCATGGCCTCTCTTCCCCTTATCGGACCGCTAATCGCCTTTGTGTACCATTTTTTTCTCTACATCATGCAGAGCTATCTCGGGCTTGTGATAATTGCGGCGGTGTTATGGTTCTACCAACATACAACAGAACCTTTGAA
>DASPUA010000374.1:0-5394 GCA_035623135.1 Thermodesulfovibrionales bacterium
GAGATAAAGCACAAAGAATTGATCATTCCAGGCTACGTTGCGATTCTGAGCGGAGCTATCGAGGACAAGCTTCCAGGCTGGAAGGTCACAGTGGGACCCAGGGAGGCAAATGCAATCCCTGCATTCCTGAAATCGAGGACATAAATAAGGACTGCGGGAGCTTTGGCTGCATAAAATTAAATTGATTTATACAATAAAAATTGTATAAAATAAACAACTAAGAAAACAGGAGGTCAGGATGTCTAAGCTAATCGCATCTGCAGCCATTAGAGGTGCGCAGAAACTGGTGAAACAGGCCGAAGAGATGCTCGAAAAAACAATAGCTGAGAAAGGAAAGGATTTCAAGTTTGAGTTCCCTGATACCGCATTTTATCTTCCTATGATCTACGCAATGACTGCGTTTCCCGTGAAGACCCTCGGGGATATGAGGGTTGGTCTTGGTTTTGCGAAAGAGCTTCTTCATGAGGAACCTCAGGAGCATGTCTGGAAACCCTATCTTGGAGAGGCCCTTGATTCAGGAATGGCCACGCTGTTTGCCGAAGAAGTAATCCTCGCCCTCAGATACATATACGGGCTTGAGCCATGCAAGGACGCGGAGACCGGATATGTATACAACGGCTTTATCTCTGATACCATCCAGAGAAATCTCGGCATCCAGCTTGTGGACGGCACTATGCCGGGGTTTGCTGCCATTATCGGCGCAGCTCCCACAGATGACATCGCGGTGAACATTGTGAGGGAGCTCCAGGAAAAGAACATCCTCACCTTCCTTTCCGGGCAGTCCAATGGCAACTCGGTCACGAAGCAGCTGCTCAAAAAGGGCGTTGAACTGGGATGGGATACAAGGATTGTCCCTCTGGGTCCTGACACAGAACACACCCTCTATGCCCTTGACTGGGCAATCAGGGCGTCACTCATATTCGGAGGCAAGAAACCCGGCGCCTTTAAAGAGCATCTGATGTACCAGAAAGACAGGGTCTTTGCCTTTGCGATTGTGCTTGGTCCCCTTGATGACATCAAATGGACCACAGGAGCAGGGGCTATCAATATGGGATTCCCTGCAGTGGGCGATACCGATATACCTGTAATCCATCCCACCGGTGTGTGCACCTATGAGGAAGTTGATAAAGAGCTTGACCACTCGAAGATTGTTCAGAAGGCAATCGAGATGAGAGGTCTGAAGATCACCGTTGAAAAGCCGCCCATCCCTGTTGCCTACGGTCCTGCATTTGAAGGCGAGAGGATAAGGAAGGAAGATACCTTCATCGAGTTCGGCGGCCAGAGAACACCTGCTTTTGAGTGGGTGAGGATGAGGGAGCTTGATGAGATCGAAGATAACAAGATCATCATCGTGGGTGATAAGTGGCAGGAGCGGTATGAAAAAGGCGGTCAACTCCCCCTTGGCATCCTGATCGAGACTGCGGGAAGAAAGATGCAGAAGGATTTTGAGTCGGTCATCGAAAGAAAGATCCATTCCAATATCAATGAGGCCCAGGGCGTTTGGCATATGGGACAGCGCGATATCAACTGGGTGAGAATCAGCAATGCCGCGAAGAAGGAGGGCTTCACCCTTGAGCACCTCGGCATCCTGAATGCCACGATGACCCACCATCGGTTCAGATCCATTGTGGACAAGGTGCAGGTAACCCTCTTCATTGACGAGGCGGATGTGAAAAAGAAGATGGAAGAAGCGCGCGCGGCATATAAGGAGCGCGACCAGAGGCTCGGCAGCATGACCGACGAGGCGGTGGATACGTTCTATTCATGCCTACTCTGCCAGTCCTTTGCGCCAAGCCATGTCTGCGTGATTACCCCTGAGAGGCTCGGCCTGTGCGGCGCCTATAACTGGTTGGACGGGAAGGCTGCATACGAAATAGATCCTACCGGCGGAAACCAGCCAATTGCGAAAGGAGAATGTCTCGATGCACGGTATGGACGCTATACCGGTTCTGATGAATACCTAAAGAAGGCGACGGGCGGCGCAGTGGAGACACTGAATCTGTACACCATCATGGAAAATCCCATGACCTCCTGCGGCTGTTTCGAGTGTATCGTGGCTATTATCCCGGAGGCGAACGGGGTCATGATTGTGCACAGAGGGTTTACTGGGATGACCCCCATTGGCATGAAATTCTCGACCCTTGCAGGGACCGTGGGCGGTGGCGCACAGACCCCTGGCTTTATGGGAATCGGCGTGAACTTCATATCGAGCAAGAAGTTCCTCTTTGGTGATGGCGGAATCAAGAGGATTGTCTGGATGCCTAAGGGGCTGAAGGAAAGGATTGCGGAGGATTTCAAGAAGACGTCAGAGGCCGCGGGAGTTCCCGATCTCCTTGACAAGATCGCTGATGAGAGCATCTGTGAGGATTCGGAGAAGCTCCTTGAGCACATGCAGAAGGTTGGCCATCCGGCACTTGAAATGGAGCCGATGATATAAAGACCGAACACGTTACCATTATGCGTAACATAGAAAAGATTGGAGGCGAATATGAGTGAAGAAGCAAAAAAAGAAGCACATCTGAAGAGCGGACACCCGTCGGCCGAGAAGGTCCATGAATGGGGTATTGAGCAGAAGATAGATACCGTGTTTGAGCGTGCGCAAAAGATGAAACCCTGTCCTATCGGCCATGTGGGCGCCTGCTGCAAGCATTGTCACATGGGACCCTGCAGGCTGGTGGGGAAAGACGCAGAGGAAGAAATTACGGGTGTGTGCGGCGCGTCATTGGCGACCGTGACCGCAAGGAATTTCCTCCGCATGATCGCTGCCGGTACTGCTGCCCACTCAGACCATGCCCGCGGCATGGCAGAAGCTCTTCTCGCAGTGGCAAAAGGCGAGACAAAGGACTTCAAGATCACCGACGTGAGGAAGCTCTACAGGGTCGCTGGAATCCTTGAGATCGAGTTTGAGGGCAGGCCGGTGAATGACGTTGCCAAAGATGTGGCAACCACGCTCCTCAATGACTTCGGACGCCAGCACGGTGGTGAGTTGAACTATGTGAAGAGGGCCCCCAAGAAGACCCAGGAGCGGTGGAGGAAGTGGGGAATCGTACCCCGTGGTATTGACCGCGAAGTCGTCGAGACCATGCACCGCACCGCCATAGGTGTTGACCACGACCCTGATCATCTCCTCCTCCAGGGTTTGAGGACTGCACTTGCAGACGGGTGGGGAGGCTGCATGATCTCTACAGATATCACCGACATCCTTTTTGGAACCCCGAATCCCCAGCAAGCCAAGATGAGCCTGGGCATCTTTAAGGAAGACGAGGTGAATTTGATTGTGCATGGTCACGAGCCGCTCCTTGCCGAGCTGATCGTTGAGTTGTCCTCTGATCCTGAGATGGTCGCCTATGCGAAGTCAAAAGGCGCCAAGGGAATCAATCTGGGAGGTATGTGCTGCACTGCGAACGAGATTCTGGTCCGCCATGGGATCGCTTCAGCAGGCGGTTTTACCAACCAGGAACTTGGCATAATGTCCGGCCTTGTGGACGCCATTTCGGTGGATGTGCAGTGTATCATGCCCGCCATAGTGGAACTCTCGAAGAAGTTCCACACCAAGGTAATTACCACAAACCCAAAGGCGAAGATGAAGGGCGCGATACACATTCAGTTCGACGAACACCGGGGCAAGGAAATCGCAAAGGAAGTGTTGAAGACAGCCATCGACAACTTCCCGAACAGGAAGACAAAGGGAAGCCGTGTTACCGAAGTATTTCCTGCCATCGCCGGCTTTTCACATGAATACATCGAGTATATGCAGGGCGGGAAATGGAGAGGTTCTTTCAGGCCACTGAACGACGCCATAATGGCAGGCAGGATTCGCGGCGTGGTGGGCATCGCGGGATGCGACAATCCGCGCGTGCCGGCCACGGATACCCACAGGTATCTTGCGACTGAACTGATCAAAAACGACGTCCTGATCGTCTCGACGGGCTGCGGGTCTGCCGCATGTGGGACTATGGGCTATCTCACTCCTGAAATGGCGCTGGAGAATGCGGGGCCAGGATTGAGAGAGGTGTGCGAGGCTGTGGGGATCCCGCCCATCCTTCATCTCGGCTCCTGTGTGGATAATTCAAGAATCCTCACCATCGCGAGCGCTATGGCAACTGAGGGCGGCCTGTCTGACGAAATCGGCGGAATGCCTGCAGTGGGTATCGCCCCTGAGTGGATGTCTGAGAAGGCGATCGCCATTGGATGCTACTTTGCTGCATCTGGCGTGCCGGTTATCTTTGGTGGCGATTCGCCAGTCGCTTCGAGCAAGGAAGTGACAAAGCTTATGACCGAGGGCTGGTTCGAGAGATTCAAAGGCTCATTGCACTTTGAGCCGGATAAGGAGAAGATGCTTGCGCTTGCCCTTGACTACATCGACAAGGCCAGGGCGACACTCAAACTCAAGAAGTACGAGAAAGGGAAGTTTGCGACAGAGAAGACCCTTATGGATATGGCCGCGCGCCGCGAGATTGAGAAGGCAGCGAAGCCACACGTAGGGATATACTAAGAACAAATTCAGAACATAACGAAAGTCCCGCGGCTTTTTGCCGCGGGGCTTTTTTATGGGTGGAGATCGCCTGCGATATACTGAACGCAGAGACTTCAGCTGTTATCGATAGAAGGGAATCGAAGTGCAAATAGCCTTATTATTATTGTACTCTGCATGGTAAAGAGAATGTTGCTTCTGGTCGTCTCCGGCCTTGTCCTTATCTATCTACTCCTTATAGTGTATGTTTACGTGAAGCAAGGCAGCATGCTCTACTTTCCCATGAAGGAGATAGAAGCTACTCCCTCTGCAATTGGGCTTGACTATCAGGAACTCACATTGCGCACCGGGGATGGCGTTGATATTTCGGCATGGTATATCCCAGCTGAGGATTCGCGAGGATATGTGCTCTTCTGTCACGGAAACGCAGGGAATATCTCGCACCGTCTTGACTCTATCAAAATATTCCACAGCCTGCGCCTTGCCGTGCTGATCTTCGATTATAGAGGGTATGGAAAGAGTGAAGGCATGCCAGACGAGGAAGGCACCTATCGTGACGCAGAGGCAGCATGGGATTACCTGATTGGCCTACTCCAAGTGAAACCTGAAAAGATTATTCTTTTTGGCCGATCTTTGGGAAGCGCTGTTGCAGCAGAAATAGCATTACGGAAGCAGGCGGGCACCCTTATCATGGAGTCAGCGTTCGCCTCGGTGCCTGATTTGGGAAGTACCTTTTATCCCTACCTGCCTGTGAGGATCCTCTCAAAGTACCGCTACGCCTCGATCGAAAAGGTGGGAAGGATAAAGATTCCGAAGCTCTTTATTCATAGTCCGGCAGATGAGATTGTTCCCTATGAACAAGGGAGAGCGCTTTTCGAACGCGCAAGCGAACCGAAGGAATTTCTTCAGCTTAATGGCGG
>DASPUA010000375.1:0-4090 GCA_035623135.1 Thermodesulfovibrionales bacterium
TGCCTTCTCTTAGGTTCTGGAGAGATGAGATCACCGTGGCATTCTCCTATGGCGCCGCGCCTGCAGACCTTCAGAAGGCAATGGACCTCATCAGCAGCGGCGAGGTCAATGTGAGAAGAATGATAACCCATGGGGTCCCCCTCTCAGAAATCCAGGCTGGCTTCAGCCTGGTCTCCGAGGCGCATGAGTCTCTGAAGGTGATCGTCGTGCCTGACAAAATCTTTTACTGAAAATCCCGCCTTTTAGTCTTGACCCCTCAGCAGTGTTTGATATACGGTATTCCATGCTTTTCTCTCAACGACTCATGAGGTTCTCTCTGTCATAAAGGGACTGGTCAGGGAGGGAATGACCACCCTTATTGCCACGCATGAGATGGGCTTTGCTCAGGAGGTTGCGGACAGAGTGGTGGTCTTTGACCAGGGAGATATTGTCGAAATAGACATCCCTGAGAATATCTTCACGAATCCAAAGGCAGAGAGGACAAAGAACTTTCTGAGTCGTGTATTGAATAGGTGATATGTCGTTGACTTAGTGAAACCCCTGTGATAGCCTGTAACCGCAGTCGTTTTACACAATAACTGGTTGTGAGTAATTGAATCAGAAAGATAATGACGAATTGAAAGGAACTCAGGCATGAACATGAACCCAGAGCAGATTCTTACAGCTCCATTCTTGTTGGTCCAGATCGGTGATTGGCATGAGCCAAACTGTTACAAGCAAGGAGTGAAAGATGGAAAAGGGCAAGCTATCATATAATGAATACATGGCCATCGCCGAACAGGCCCCTATTATGATCTGGAGGGCAAATACTTCGACCGAGTGTGATTATTTTAATCAACAGTGGTTGAATTTTACTGGGCGACGGATCGAACAGGAACTTGGTAATGGATGGGCGGAAGGTGTTTTCTCTGAAGATTTAAAGAGGTGCCTTGAAATATATCTGTCGGCTTTTGAAAAACGTGAAATTTTTGAAATGGAATACCGCCTCCGGAGGTATGACGGTGAGTATCGATGGATATTTGATCGAGGCGTACCCTTCGAGGATGAACAAGGGGGCTTTGGCGGTTATATAGGTAGTTGCGTTGATGTAACGGATAGCGTCGAGGCCAGAAGGTTGATCTTGCGCGAACACGAATCCGAAATAAGGCGATTGCGCGGCATGCTCCCGATATGTTCTTCTTGTAAAAAAATTAGAGATGATAAGGGATATTGGAACCAAATCGAAGTGTACATAAAGGAACATTCCGAGGCAGAATTTAGCCACGGGATATGTCCCGAATGCTTAAAAAAATTGTACCCTGAATTCAGTGACCGTCAGGAATGAAGCACAACATGCTGCTCAGGGCGTTGTGTGAATATAAATGGACAACTGAACATATATAGCAGCATATGCTTTCGACAAGAATTGAGTAAAATCAGATCACGACAACCATTGCCTTTCGGTTGGCTTATTTTGCCGAAGAGTATTTCGGGACCGTTAATGTGCGTCTCCCTGAAAGCCGATCACCTTACTTTCGGAGTTCTTCCAACATGCGCATCCGCAGAGTCACGCGTTTCTCCTGAGGAAATTGAAAAAGCTGCTAAAGGTCTGCAGGAAATAATAGGGACATAACATGCCATTCGTGCGGTGGCTGCAAACCATTGCATAGTTCAACCGTTAAACCGCTATGCCTTCTCAGAACGATCCCGTCAGCTTAAGATTCCATTCTGGGTCTTTATAGGCGACAGTTGTTATAATAACGGGTGATTTTCAAACCACAAAACCTATTCTTCTCCGGAATCGGCGGGAGCGGAATGTCTGCAATCGCGTGTTTCATGTCTGACAAAGGTCATACGGTTGTGGGCTCGGATAGGGCCTTTGATCAGAACCCGAGCCATCCTGTATATCAACTGCTGAGGTCTAAAGGTATTACCATTGTGCCGCAGGACGGCAGTGGTATTGATAACTCCTTCAATCTTGCGATCTTCAGCACTGCGGTGGAGCCGGACCAGCCCGAGGTGATAAAGGCAAAGTCCCTTGGAATTTCCATAAAGACAAGACCGGAATACCTTGCGGATATTGTCAAGTCATTCAGATCCATCGCAGTTGCAGGAACAAGCGGCAAGTCCACCACATCAGGGATGCTCGCCTTCCTGATGGAGAGATTGGGGTTAAGACCAAATTTCATCGGGGGCGGGAGGGTAACACAGTTCAAGACAGAACAGAACCCTGGAAATTCCTTAAGCGGTACTTCCGACCTGCTCGTGATGGAGGCGTGTGAGTCTGACGGCACTATTGTGAATTACATGCCGGTCCATTCCATACTTTTGAACCTGGATCTTGATCACCATCCTATTGAAACGACCGCAGGAATGTTTTCGACCCTCATTAAGAATACCTCCGGGATGGTCATCGTGAATGGAGATGATGAAAACCTCAAAAGAATAACCCCTGGGGAAGCACTGCACTTCTCGACAAATCATTCTTCTGACTTCACGGCGGTGGATGTTGTGCAAAGGGAGTTCTCTACAGAATTCTCTGTACGGTCTACACGTTTTATCCTCCCCATTCCTGGAAGGCATAACCTTTCCAACGCGCTTCCCTGCATCGCCATCCTGCATGAACTAGGTATCCCTTTCAAGGATATTTCTTTGCATCTCAGGGAATTCACCGGCATCGAAAGGCGCTTTGATGTTCATCTCAATGCCGGAGGATGCCTCGTCATTGATGACTATGCTCACAACCCCCATAAAATCTCCTCCCTGATGGAGACGGTGAACCACATGAGAGAGGCTGTCTGTTATATTTTTCAGCCCCACGGGTTTGCGCCCACAAGAACAATGAGGAAGGAATACATCGATACGTTCCTCCGCAATCTCCGTGATTCCGACCATCTCATACTCCTTCCCATCTTTTATGCAGGAGGAACTGTGAGCAAAGACATATCGAGTTACGATCTTGTGAACGAAATCACATCAAAAGGGAAATCTGCAGAGGTAGTTGAGCAGAGAGAAGCTATCCTTAACAGAATGGGCGAATGGAACACCTGTGTGATTTTTGGGGCGCGAGACGAGACCCTCTCGGACTTTGCAAGGGATTGTGCTCGGATGCTACGCGAAAAAAAATGATCTGCACTCAGTCAACAGATCCCAACAGAACAGTCATCCCTTTTGAGCAATCTTTCCTGTCGAAGGGTCATATTCATACTTGGTGCTGTCCAGCGCAATTCCTGTAAACTCCGCCAGTTCTTTCAGGTCATTGGGATACCTTCCGTGAGCAGCATTGAATGCATTTATTGATTCCTTCAAGTTCTGAAGGCTTGTCCTGTCTCCAACCTGCTGCGTGTTTTTATAGCTCTTGATGAGAGTATCACCATACTGTTCCACAGGATTCTTGCTTTCACAACCAAAACAAATGACTGCCTGAATAACAAGGACCATTACAATTGTTCGCTTGACCGATAGAATAGTGCGTAACCTCTTCATCTCATTTTCTCCCATAGGGTATTGTTTCCATCACCCTGCTTGTACCCGCATCAATTACAGAAACGGTGCGGCTTCCCTTGTTAGCCACATAGACAAGCGTGCCGGAACCATTCACCATTATGCCATAGGGATTATGTCCCACTGCAATTGGTGACCCGATAACCCTGTTGCTTACCGTATCAATAACAGAGACATCATCGCTCCCATAGTTTGCCACATACAGCCTCGTCCCCTCCGGGTTGACGGCGATTGCTGCAGGGCCCACTCCCACGGTTATCTGCTGTCCGGTGATCTTGTTGGTCGCAGCATCGATGGCAAGCACAGTATTACTACCTGCGTTCACCACATACACAGGGTTTCCTCCAGGGGCTACCAGTATACCCTGAGGAAGGCTCCCGACGGGTATGGATTCCATAACTTCGTGAGTGGTTGTATCGATCACAGAGACGCTATTGCTCCCCTGGTTACTCACATAGAGGCGGGTGCCTGCCTGGGTGAGTGCTATACCATAGGGATTGCGCTCCACCGTTATCGGCGACCCCATGACCTCATTTGTTACAGGATCGATCACAGAGACAGTGTCACTGCCATAATTGGCAACGTATATTTTCCCATCCTTTCGGCC
>DASPUA010000376.1:0-3628 GCA_035623135.1 Thermodesulfovibrionales bacterium
GCTTCGAAGACAGGAGGGAATTTTTTACCCATCTGGAACAAAGAAGAACACTGGTGAAGAGACTGTTTGAGAAATATTTGTACTGAGCATGTGAACAAGTATGATATAATTTTTACCAGGCGGACAAGTGTTAAAACTCCGTGACGGTATTGTAGAGCTGTACAAGAAGGTCGCGACCTCCATTCCCCCTGACGTGGAAGAGGCGATGAAGGCCGCATATTCTTCTGAAGGAGATGCGAGGGCCAAGAAATCTCTTGAGGGCATACTCGAACTCATTCAGACATCACGGCAGGCCTCCAGACCGGCCTGTATCGAGACAGGTATCCCTATATTCAAAGTGAAGGTCCCCCGGGGATTAAGCCACACGGAGATGAAAGCCACCATACGGGAGGCTACCGCCATCGCCACACGCAAGGTGCCACTCGGTCTCAGTGCCGTTGACATACTCACTGGCGAAAATTCGGGCGATAACACTGGCATCGGCTTCCCTGTAATCTATCTTGAGGAAGCCCCCAATGACACGCTCACAGTAGACCTTATGCTCAGGGCGGGTGATTGTGAGAACTACGGACAGACATACCAGCTGCCTTCTGTGGACCTGCAGGCCGGGCGTGACCTCGACGGGGTCGGAAGATGTGTCCTTGATTGTGTCATGAAAGCAGGAGGTAAAGGCTGTCCTCCTTATACTGTAGGGGTGGGGATCGGAGCTACCCATGACCAGGTCTCTGTCCTTGCAATCCACCAGCTCTTCAGGAAGATTCCTGATGAGAGCGAGTATCCGGCCATTGCAGGGCTCGAAAAGAAGCTTTTCAATGAGATGAACGGGCTGGGAATAGGGCCGGTGGGTGTTGGCGGTACGACCACTGCGCTTGGGGTGAAAATAGGAATCAACCACAGGCACCCCGAATCATTTCTCGTGCATGTCTCCCTGACATGCTGGGCAAACAGGAGAGGCCGCCTCATCTGGTAGCCATTCCCTAGTCCGGTTAGTTCATAAGATCCTTCATGATGAATAGTCCGGAGTGAGATTCCACAACTGAATCTCTTTTCCGAATAATACGCCTGTAAGCCGTACAGTACAGTATCATCCAGAGAATACAGATCAAGCTGATTATCTCGCTTCAGGTTGACGGCCATCCTGTTCGGTGATACCCTTTGAATATGGAGAAGTTCGAGGTGGTGGACATCTCCGGTGACGCAGGAATAAGGGCATACGGAGCAACCCTCGCAGATGTCTTTATCAATACTGCTATGGGGATGTACAGCCTTATCACGGATCCAGAGGGGATAGGAGAGACAAATGAAATCAACGTGGCCGCAGAAAGCCCTTCCCTGGAGGGGCTCCTCGTGGCATGGCTCAATGAGCTGATATTCCACTTTGATACCTACGGCTTTATTGGCAGGAAAATAATGGTGGAGAGACTGGAAAATCACAGAATCGCGGCAAAGATATCAGGGGAAGACTTCGATCCCGAGCGACACGAAAGAAGACTGCTCATCAAGGCAGCAACGTACCATCAACTGAGTGTGGGAAAAAAAGAAGGGCATTGGGTTGCCCATGTGATCTTTGATATCTGAACAGAAGGGGGTGATGTCATGGGTATCGAGAAACTGAGGAGGATCGACCCTACGAAGATCGAGATCCCGGAGGATTATAAGGCCGGCATGAGGGTAAAGGGTATAATTTATGCAGATGATATCCTTGAGAAGGCGCTTGAGAATCAGTCCATTGACCAGGTCGCGAATGTGGCCACGCTGCCCGGGATTGTAAGGGCATCCATGGCCATGCCCGATATCCATACCGGCTATGGCTTTGCCATAGGGGGTGTGGCAGCCTTTGATGCAAAGGAAGGGGTCATCTCGCCCGGAGGGGTGGGATACGACATCAATTGAGGGGTCCGGCTTCTCAGGAGCAACCTCAGAAGGGGAGAGGTTGCTCCGAGAATAAAGGACCTCGTGGGGGTCCTGTATCGGGAAATTCCCTCAGGAGTGGGCTCAAAGGGGAAAATCCGCCTCGGTCCCGAGGAAGAGAGAAAGCTCCTCACCAGGGGA
Organism: Thermodesulfovibrionales bacterium; assembly: GCA_035623135.1. Taxonomy (GTDB): domain Bacteria; phylum Nitrospirota; class Thermodesulfovibrionia; order Thermodesulfovibrionales; family UBA9159; genus DASPUA01. The sequence continues at coordinate 2,053 of DASPUA010000376.1, forward strand.
GCACGATGGGCTGTGGAGAGCGGATACGGAGATGCCTCTGACCTGGAAAGGATAGAGTCAGGAGGCTGCATAGAAGGTGCTGACCCTGACCTTGTGAGTGACAAGGCATACGAGAGGGGCAGGGCGCAGCAGGGGACCCTCGGCTCGGGAAACCACTTCCTCGAAATCCAGTACGTGGATGAGATCTACGATGAGCAGTCAGCAAATGCCCTTGGCCTTTTTAAAGACCAGATGACCGTGATGATCCACACAGGCTCCCGTGGGTTCGGTCACCAGGTCTGCACAGATTTCCTCGAGGTGATGGAGAGGGCGGTGAGCAAATACAAGATCGAACTCCCTGACAGGGAACTGGCATGCGCGCCTGCGGGGAGTCCCGAGGCGGCTGATTACCTAGCTGCCATGAGGGCTGCTGCCAACTATGCATGGGCAAACAGGCAATGCATCATGCACTGGACCAGGGAGGCATTCCTGGGGATCTTTGGTGCAACGCCGAAAAAACTCGGCATGACTCTTATTTATGATGTTGCGCACAACATTGCAAAAGTCGAGGAACATACGCTAAACGGCAGGAAAATGAAACTCGTTGTCCACAGGAAAGGGGCCACGCGTGCGTTTCCTCCTGGACATCCCGAGCTTCCCGACGCATATAAAAAGACCGGCCAGCCTGTGCTCATTCCCGGGGACATGGGAAGGGCCTCTTTTGTCCTGCTGGGGACCGAAAAGGCGATGCTGGAGACGTTTGGCTCCACATGCCACGGAGCAGGAAGAATCATGTCGCGACACCAGGCAATACGCCAGGCAAAGGGCAGGGCAATATGGCGGGAGATGGAGGATAAAGGGATCATTGTCAAGTCGGCGGGGAGGGAGACCCTTGCAGAAGAGATGTCAGAGGCTTACAAGGACATCTCCAATGTGGTTGATGTGGTGTACAATGCAGGGATATCAAAAAAGGTCGCGCGGCTCAGGCCCATGGGGGTGGTGAAGGGATAAGAGAGAATTTTATCCTACGTTGCAACACACTTCCCTGCCTGCCATGCTCCGATGTTGATTCGCGTGGAAAATAATACGACGCAGTCATAATCAGGAGAGATATCTGGGACGCCGTCACCATCGAGGTCAAGGTCAAACCGCACCGTGGCACCGAAGTATCCAATATTGGTCGACACTATGCCGTTTGTATGCATGGCCACTGTCCCGCTCCAGAACGAAGGATATTTGAATGGTTTAGGGCTTGGCCACCATGCCACATCCCCGGCACTGGGAGCATTCCCGCCGCTCTCATCCGTATCTTCATAAATCTGGTAGTGGTGCTGACCTACCACAACGAAGTGGAGTCTGTTTTGGTGCACCGCCTTTATCCTCGCATGCATAAGGTCTGCATACATCTCCTTTGTTTGGCTCTCCGCATGGTAACTGGCCCGCCACTTATTGAAGGAAAATGCCAGGGCCATAATCAAGGTGCCTATGACTGCGATAACAACGACAAGCTCGGCGAGTGTCACGCCTCTTTCATTTTTCATCTTTTACCCTTTTTCAGGAAATGATGGGATAATTCTTAGGGGATTATACACTCTCC
>DASPUA010000377.1:0-9509 GCA_035623135.1 Thermodesulfovibrionales bacterium
GATACTGAAAAGACCGAAACCAAAATACCCCAGGAAACCAAGCCCAAGGCTGAAGAATGCGACGCCTGTTCGGATAAAGGCCAGCCCTGTCCGTGAGCGCGAATACATAGTGCGATAGCAGGCGGCGACTGTCCTTTGCGCTGCAAGGACGTTCCTCTCACGTGCAAGGTGAGTGCGCTCCTTGCTTGCCGGGACAGGATTCAGGATTGTGCAGTAATTCGGCAGGCAATCACCAAGCCGCGCAAGCATAGTGCCTTTTGTCCTCTTTTGATCCGAAGCCACTTCAAGCTGACAATTTTCCAGAAAGGCCGTTGTGGCCGCCGTCACTTCCACTATGGTATGGTGCTTCGGAGGGCCTATTCTGGACCTGCGCACCTTCAGATAATAGGCAAACCCGAGAATAGAGAGCGTAATACCAGCGAGCATCATGGCCCAATACACATAGGCGATCATAAAAAGGTCCTTGCGCGTCCTTAAAAGGAGGTCGGAAAAAGCTATAAGACCAAGTCCCCATCTTAAGATGGCAAGAGATGTCCTCCCCTTTGCGAGGTCGGTCCTATAACAGGCAAGCCTTGTCCGCCAATGAGCCATCGTATTGCGCCAGAAGGCGAGTCCCGTTCTTTCTATGCCGATGAGGAACTTTGGTTTTGCGTGGAGGAAATCCTGTATATACCACCGTATGTCGCTTGCCAGGGCAACCCGAAACTCCAGCCGAGCCTCTCGAAAATGCGCACGGACTTCTTCGCTGACCTGGGAGTTCCGGGGATTATTCGCCGCTATGATAATAAGCCCGTCTTCTTCCTTTATAAGCGGAAACCAGAGACTGCGGGAAAGAATATCGGAATTCAGTCCTGCGAAAAGCTCTGTTGGGACCGGAAGCCTTTCATCGTATTCGATGTAAGGACAATCGTAATGCCGGGAGAGGGCTTCGAGGAGAGCCACCCGGGGCGCGCCAAATTCTTGCAGAAGTACTCTCTCCAAATTAATCCCACGTGCCATCGAGCTATCGTACGCCCTGTTGAGCTCCTTTTCAGTCAAAAGCCCTTCCTCAACCAAGTGGCCGAACCTCAACCCACTCTTAGATGTCATCATGGCTGAATACCGCTTTCTTCCAGTTTCGCCCAGGCTCGCTGTAATCGGGTATTCTGATCTCCACATCGCCGTAACAGTAAGGGAACTGTCTTTTGGTCTTTTCGGCAGGCAGATACCAGTGAACACCATCGGTTATAAGTACGATACCGGCACAAACAAGCACCGCGTCAAAGGCGGTCCACGCGAGATTGGACGCACCGAAATATATGAGCAGTCCGGCACCTGTAGCAGAAAGGCTGAGCCCTGTCCTTATGAACGCCATTCCTGTCCTGGAGCGGGCCATAACAGTCCTTAGCCTCGCCATAATGTTTCTCCTTTCGGCAAGGACGGTCCTTTCAAGGGCGAGTCCCGTGGTGGCCCATACTCCCGGAGCATGACAGGCCTTGACAGGAGGAAAGCAGAGAGGGTCCGACCTGTAAAACGGAGGGAACGCGGACTCCCAGATGCTCATTTGTTCTTCAGCTCTTAAAACAGCCTTTAAGCCGGCTTTCCCGGCCCTTCTTCCAGGAAAGTACCATAATATGCCTTCAAGGGTCATCAGTGCCCCTGCCAATATCAAAGCAATATCAAAAAAAGTCCACTTGCTTTCGTGGAACTGCCTTAACAAAGCAATGCCAAGGCCAGAAAATGCGATGCCGGTCCTCGCAAAGGCCAGTCCCGTACGAGCTTTGGCCATACGTGTACGCAGACTGGCAAGGATGGTCCTTTCTTCGGCCAAATCCGTTCTGTCGTTGGCAAGGAATCTTCTGCGCTCGACAGGGGACAATTTCCCCCATCCTGTCCGAAGGTTTTCCGCACTCTCTACGACCTCGCTTCTCGTGAAGATGGGATCTGCCCCAGGATTCGACACCTCCAAGGCTGTAAACCCAGGACGGGGCTGTTGAGATACGTAATCCAGGACCCTTCCGGCTTTCTTGCGAACGGGCAGGTACCATTTAAATCCATCGAGGACCGCGGCCACCCCGCCTAGAAAGAGCACGAGCTCGATTATGGAAAGATAACCCGCGCCGAATAGCCTGAAAAAGGTCACCGCTATTGCTATGAAGGCTATACCTGTCCTCAAGAAAGCAAGGCCGGTCCTTCCCCTTGCAAGGGATGTCCTTTGCTCTGCAAGCACTGAGCGCCTTTCGGCTAAGTAAGTCCTGACCTTGGCAAGCGGAGTCCTACCCGCCGTGGGCGGAAAATCAGGGTTCAGGTCAAAGTTGTTCTCTATGATCCTGACAATATCATTCGGCAGCCCAGCCTGGAATTCGACCTCGTCCGCGCCAAGCGTTTCTTTGATTTTTTCAACCAGCCCACGGACTTCGGGCCTATATGCGATCACCTCGGCCTTTCTGTCAAAGACAGAAAGAGGGATCCAGAGCTCGGCCTTGAGAGTCACGGGGTCGACAAGCCGCAAGACGTTTCGGGATACAGTAATGTCTTCGTCATACTCGACAAACGGGCAGTTATAGAACTCGGATATGCAAAGCAGGATCTCATGTTTGGGAATTCCTTTCTTCATCAGAATATCTTCCAGATACTTTTTCGAAGAGCCTGACTCGAGGACTGCCTTATCAAGTTCTTCCTTCGTCATCAGCCCTCGTCCCACAAGCCGCACGAATTTATTTTCACTCATTTGTTGTCATATCTCTCACAGTTTTTAATTATACCATTAAGTCTTTCCTGCTCTTCTGAAACAAGGCATTCCCTCTTGACGAATTGTTTGAATCTCTCGATTGTAGTTTCTTTTGATATTGCATGAACAGACCAGGACAGGACGGAGGGCTTTTTCAGCGTTGGTTCAGGGTGTCTGGTACCAAGCCGGACACGACACCCCTTTATATTCCGCTACTCTTCTTGAGTCAGGCGTCACCTCACCACAAGGACGGGACAAGTGGCATGGATTATTGCCCGTTCGGTAGAACTTCCCATGATTGCCCTGTTCATGCCCTTCCAGCCGCAGGTTCCCATAACCACAAGATCGTTCCCTTCCAGGTCTGCCGTTTCTATAATCTTGTCCCCTGCATCCCCTTCCTTGATAACTCTTTTTACAGACACGCCCTCCCCCAAAGCCAGCTTTCTTGCCTTGTCAATAATCTTCTCGGCCTCAAGGTGAAGGCTTTGCTGTATCGAGCTGGTTCTGAAAAACTCCACCATCTCTTCGTACCTTGGGATCACATAGAGTGCAGTAATCTCAGCATTATCGATCTTGGAGAGGTGACAGGCCCTTTCCAATGCCCTTTCACTGGACGCCGATCCGTCATAAGGGACCAAAATGGATCTGTATGCTCCTGAGCATTCAGTGCAAGGCTTCTTCACCACCAGGACATCAGTCGGGGCATTGACAATTACCTGTGATGTCACACTTCCCATGAGAAGTCTCTTTAACCCCTTCCTCCCGTAAGTGCCCAGCACTATCAAGTCGGCCTTCTTGCCCTTTGCAATGTCCAGGATGACCTCGGGTGGATCACCTTCGCAGAGCAATGAGTCCGCCTCTATGCCAAACCCGGTCATGAGGGTTTCCCTTGCCTGGATGCATACCTTTTCCCCCACCTTGAGACGCCTGTCCAGTTGGTCCGGCGCAATGCCGAATTCCTCTTCATCAAAGTACACGGCATGAACAAGAATAATATTCCCTCCATGCCGTTTTATCCAGTGTGCTGCCTCACTCAGTGCTGCCTTGCTGGAATTGGATTCATCAAAACCCACGAGAATAGTTTCATACATTGTCTTCACCGCGCTCTCTGAGTGCCTCATCATTATTGCCATATCTTTTCTGGGACATACGCAAGGGAGGATGGTCTCCTTGCGTATTAATGTGCCCCTCCTCCCCTCCTAAAGACCATCCCGACGCCAAAGCCGGCACCCAGTGCGGCGAGTATGGAGATTATTCCATAGAATGCCCCGTTGTTCTTGGCCATACCTGCCAGTGACTTCACCATTCCCACCTGTTCCACAAGGACATGTGTTTCTGCGGTTTCAACGACCTTCTTGTCTTTGATCGCGTAGACACTTATCGTATAATTTTCTGGCAGCGCCTGATAAGGCCAGTCCAAAAGCACATAATAATTTTGTGTTCTCCCTTGTTCGGTTATATTGATTTTTCCGGATGAGACTGAATAGAGTTTTGAAGATTCTTTAAATCTTACAAATTGATTAAACCACTCCGCCTTCTCATCCCCGCTGGCCACAGGACCTATTTCCGCATGTTTTTGCAGAGCAGAATACCCCAGACCATACCTATCCATCTCGTCGCGGCTCAGAATGTCTTCAAGCTTTTTTGTGCTGTGAAGCGAGTAGAGATTCGGCACCTTTTCAAACGTCAGTTTACCCACATTCATCCATAAGAACCCTGCCAGCTTTCCCTTTTTCCGCAGTTCCTGATGGCCCTCAGGAGAGGCGATCTTTATGACCAGGTCTGTACCCTGATCTGATATCCCTCTCACACTGACCGAACTTCCGTGATAAAAGAAGTCTATCTTGATGTGGTCATGGTTCGCTGTTGCAGTCAGTTCTGCTGATGTGCTGCCCGCAGCAGCAAGCATGAGAGCCACGAACGCGAACGCCAAAAGGGTTTTTCTTTTCACTCCGGATTTAACAATGGTGACACTCATATCAGTGACCTCCTCCCTGAACCAAAAGCAATGATGGGCTAAGCGTGAGATCAAGAACTATCTTTACCGTCACCGCAAGCACAATTACGGCAAGGATTATCTTGAGCTGCTCACCCCTCAGCTTCCTCCCAAATAGTGCACCCACCTGTGCGCCAAGGGTGGAACCGAGGAGCAGAAGTACCGCAAGGATAAAATCAACATTATGGTTCGTATAAGACTGTAGAAACGTGACCTCGATGCAGTTAAAGAGTATCTGAAAGAGGCTTGTGCCCACGACCACATGCATCGGCATTCTGAGGATATACACCATCACCGGCACCATCAAAAAACCTCCTCCGACCCCCATAATTGCGGCGAGGATTCCGACAAGTCCGCCAAAAAAGATGGGTAAGAGTGCTGAATGGCTCACTCCTGACTTTTCAAAATGGGTCTGGAGGGGGAGAGCTTTAAGAAATCTCGCCATGCCGGATTCTTTTGCCGGTGCGGCTATCTCTGTGTGCTTTTTCTTCATGCTCCCAAGACTCTCGATGAACATGTACGTGCCTACGATTCCAAGCATGAACACGTAGGTCATCTTTATCACAAAGTCCGCATTCCCCATTGCATTGAGAACCTTTATGGCCTGAACCCCGAAAAGGCCCCCTGCAAAACCCCCTGCAAGGAGATAAAATCCCATCTTGAAATCAACATTGCCGACCTTCCAGTGGGCATATGTCCCTGAAGTCGATGCAGCAACGATCTGGTTAGAGTCAGTTGCAGCTGCAACGGTTGAAGGGATACCGAACATTATCAGGAGGGGTGTCATGAGAAAACCTCCCCCCACGCCAAAAAGGCCTGAAAGCAGACCTACTGCCAGGCCAAGCCCGACAGGGATGAAAACATTAATGCTTGTGAGCGCTACCGGTAAATAAAGATACATTTATCTCCCTCCTAGATTTTTTATGCTGCGCGGATATTTTTCGCCATGGTCACTATTGGCCTTGACGCGGTCTTCACAAGTTTGTTGATGACCTTTGAGGTCACGTTTCCGCCATTCGTTATGCTGGGACTGAGCAGCACCATATCGATCCTGACGTTCTGCCTGAGAATATTCTTTATGCCAGAAACTACATCAGTTGCTGCAGTACTGATCGAGACACGGATCCCGGATTTCCTGCATTGTTCTTCTAAAAGCGCAACCTTTTTTTCATAATCTTCGTTATTTTTTTCGTAGTCAGCACTTATCATCTCCTTTGCGGTCCTGTGCATGTCAGACTCTGCAAAAGTGATTGCAGTCATCATGTCCTCGAATTTTTCCAACACCTTTCTCTTATAAACCACTAATATCTCGATACCGTCGTTCATTGTTTTCGCAAGGTCCAGAGCATAAGAGAGTCCTTCATCCAGGTTCTCGTCATGGTAGGTAACAAACAAAAGCTGTTTTTCCCTCATCGTCTCCTCCTTTATGCTCCCACCACCAGCACAGGGCAGGGGGCCTGATTGATGACCTTTTCCACGATATTCTTGCCGAATAATTTCCTGAACCAGTTTGTCTTGTTCGTTCCCATGATTATCAGGTCGCACTTCTCATCTTCTGCAACTTCCACAATCTTTTCAGGGATATCGCCCTCTTCGATGCGCGTCTTGACCAATGAGCTTTCAGTCTTGGCGATATTCATTATTTCGTTCGTCTCCCTTCTCGCTCCATTATCCAGTACGTCACCGATATTTCTGATTCCGACCAGATTGAGGTCTCCATCCTGGGGCGGCACAACCTTTACCACAGTCACCCAGCATTTCTCGTCATGGGCAAGCCTTAATCCTTGCGTGAGAACGTCCTTAGAACCGTCCACCGCGATTACTATCTTCTTATAACCTTTCATCTCATCCTCCTTTCGTCCTCACATAAATTGCAAGGAGGGTGCCAGGATATATCATGTTGATTTATAATAATAATTTAGACATAGGTGCGCTTGGCAACGTTTCATATTTGAACAGTACTGAACGCTCAAAAGAAGGCTATTAAACGTCTAAGAGTAATGGTAGAAACAGTAAATTCCTTAATGGCAAGGGTATTTTCCTTCCAGAAGTTCTGTTCCTGAAACGCCCTATATACCCGCAAAACAAGCCAGGATGATGTTTCAATTATGAACAGTAAATTTGCCTTTCAGTTGTGGAGGGCAATCAGGACGCACAGCAAAGGAGTTGGGAATAGAAGAGATATACAGGCCTTGAAAGAGATGTAGCCAAAAAGAAAGCCAATTCTTTGAGATTCCCATAAGCTTCCCTATCAGGTAGACAGTTTCAAAGTAGAGTTTTCCGCATTTTGTGCCATGTACTCCGCCGGTGTCAAGTCGCCCAGCGAATCATGCGGGCGCTGCTCGTTATAATCGATTATCCACCAGTATGTCATTTCCCGGACCTCCGATAAGCTGTTGAAGAGGTGCAGGTTGAGCACTTCCTCCCGGTATGTCCGGTTAAATCGTTCGATATATGCATTCTGGTTCGGCTCCCCTGGTAATCTCTTTCATTGGTTATAGCTGCCAAAGTCCGCTCACCCCGGCGAGTCTCATGAACGACCAGCAGTTGCGAATCCTCAGAGACGGGGGCATCCTGACTTCCAGACCTAGGACTTAAGTATTGCAGGCATTGCCTTTGAAAGTTTATAATGTTCCATGAGGAGGCATTATGCTGACCGTGCCGAAGAAATATATCGTTGACGACAAGAACAAAAGAGTGGCTGTCCAAATACCGATTGGGACTTTTGAAAAGATTGAGGATGTCCTGGAAGATTATGCATTGGGACAGTACATCCTCGAGACAAAAGACGAAAGACCTCTCACTGTCAAAGAAGCAAAGAAGTACTACGGCAAGAGAACCCGTGCTTGAGATTTGAAGTCTTATAGAAGAAGACCTATCTAAAAGACCTCAGGAAACTTCCAAAAGACGTCCGCATAAAAGTTGAAGAATTAAGCTTTGATAGACTCCCTGAAACAGAAAATCTCTCGGAGATAAAAGACCTGGAGAAACTGGTCAGCCACGAGGGCTGTTATAAGATAAGGTTCGGGGACTACAGGGTAGGCATTCAAATCGACTTTGGAAAAAACTTGATCGTGTGCTGCCGGGTCTTACATCGAAAAGAGATATACAGGTTTTATCCATAAATCCTCTCCGCCCTAAAATCCGCCGGTAGTTACAAATCCTCAGAGACGGGTGTAGGCTGCTCCACATAGGTGTTTTGTGGACCCAGCGCTTACTCATTTCCATCTAGTTCAGCAGTATATCCCGTGATATAAGTTTCTGTGTATTAGCCAGGGGAAGAGAAACGTTGAGGACGCTCACGAGGGTAGAATCTCAGAAAAAAAAATGGTGGCGGTGCAGGGAATCGAACCCCGGACACTGCGGATATGAGCCGCATGCTCTGACCAACTGAGCTACACCGCCTCGCTTGCTGAGCACTGCATTATATCAAAAACCGGCGCAAAAATAAAAATTCTCTTGACAAACACCACTAATTTGCTATATTGTTGTTGTTTAATAAAGGAGTGATTCGCTCCTGACCTTTCATTGAAGGAGGGTAGGGAATTGTATGCTTTAGGTACCCATCTTTTAGTGGAATTGAGGGATTGTAACCCGACAATCCTGAAGAACCTCGATGACGTAAGAGACGCTTTGGTTTCCGCAGCAAAGGAAGCAAAAGCCACGATCGTAGATATTTCCTTCCATGAATTTAATCCCTTTGGCATCAGCGGCATGGTCGTAATCGCAGAGTCCCATCTGTCCATTCACACCTGGCCGGAGTACTCGTACGCTGCCGTTGATATCTTCACGTGCGGAGATGTGATCAAGCCGGAAGTGGCTGCTGCATCCCTTATTGAACGCTTTGAGAGCAAGAATCCGTCAGTGGTGGAGATGAAAAGGGGAATCCTTTCTCACGAGAACGTCAAGCTCCCGCACAAGTTCTCCCCTGAGGAATTCCAGACAGTGTAGGAGCGCTCCTACTCCTTTTTCCTGTCAGTGAGCGCTGCGATGCCGGGGAGCTCTTTGCCCTCCAGAAGCTGGAGGGACGCTCCTCCGCCAGTAGAGATGAACGAGATCGAGTCAGAGACGCCGGCCTTGTGAACCGCAAGGTCCGTGTCTCCCCCGCCCACAATGGTGAGCGCGTATGCGTCGGCCACCGAATGCGCGATCGAATATGTCCCGCGCGAAAAGGCATCAAGCTCAAACACCCCCATGGGTCCGTTCCATATCACGGTCTTTGCATCCTGGATCGCCTCTGCAAAGAGCTTCACCGACGCAGGCCCTATGTCCAGGGCGAGCCAGCCGCGGGGGATCTCCTGCGTGGTCACGAGCTTTGTCTCAACACCCGGCTCCATGCTCTGGGCAATCACGCAGTCCACAGGGAGATAGAACTTCACATTGTTCCTGACCAGCTTCTCCCTGATGGTGTTTGCGAAATCGAGCATGTCAGCCTCGACCAGGGAATTCCCTATCTCGTACCCCATGGCCCGTATGAAGGTGAAGGCCATTCCTCCGCCCACGATCACCTTGTCCACCTTGTCCACGAGGTTCTCGAGCACCCCTATCTTGCCAGAGACCTTTGCCCCGCCCAATATGGCAACAAAGGGCCTCACCGGATTGGTCACGACCCCCTTGAGGTACTCAATCTCCCTCTTCAGTAAAAAACCGGCTGCAGAGGGAATGAACTTGGTGATCCCCACAATGGACGCATGGGCGCGGTGGGCAGCTCCAAAGGCATCGTTCACATACGAGTCAGCGAGCGCCGCGAGCGCCTTCGAGAACTCCTCGTCGTTCTTTTCTTCACCAGGGTGAAACCTGAGG
>DASPUA010000378.1:0-2774 GCA_035623135.1 Thermodesulfovibrionales bacterium
TTGGTTTAACGGCTCCTGTAGTACGTGTGATTGCTGAGGTGACTCTCGCGCTGGTGCTGTTCGTTGATGCGTCCACGATAAACCTCAAATTGTTCATCCGTGAGAAGGGGTTGCCTTTTCGGTTGCTCTTCATAGGCCTTCCGCTCACCATGATTCTTGGTGTGGCGCTTGCCGTGCCTCTCTTCCACGACATGAATATGTGGACCATAGCCCTTATGGCATTTATTCTCTCTCCCACAGATGCGGCCCTGGGTCAGCCCGTTATCACGAGCTCTCTTGTACCCGACAAAATAAAGGAGGCGATCAATGTTGAAAGCGGACTGAACGACGGCATGGCATTACCACCCATCCTCGCCTGCATTGGCGCCCTTTCTGCGGTTGGAGCTGAGAGGGGGAATATGCAGTACTGGATCGGCTTCACCCTGAAGCAGTTTTTCTTTGGCCCGCTCTTGGGCGCAGCTGTGGGATGGTTCGGCGGGTTGCTTGTAGAGAAGGCTTCACAGAAGGGTTGGATGAACCCCACATTCCAACGTCTGGCCGCGTGGTCACTGGCACTCATGGCCTATGCCCTGGCAGAGAAGTTCCATGGCAACGGTTTCATCGCAGCCTTCTTCGGCGGTCTGATGCTGGGTGTGCATACGCCCGCCGTGCGTGAGCGAATCCATGAGTTTGGAGAGGCAGAGGGCCAGCAACTGGCACTGTTTGTTTTCCTTATATTCGGCTTGGCCGCGGTGCCCCAGGCAGTCTCGCATTGGGATGCCAAGGCATGGATATATGCTGTCCTGAGCCTCACCGTCATTCGCATGCTTCCTGTTGCGGCAAGTCTGAAAGGGACAAAGCTGACAAGGTTTTCTATAGGGTTTATCGGATGGTTTGGCCCCCGTGGAATTGCCTCTGTGCTGTATTTGCTCATTGTCGTGAGCGAAGTGGGCCTTGAGGGCTATGAGCCGATGCTTTCGGTGATAGTACTCACCGTGCTGCTCAGTGTGTGTCTGCATGGGATAACCGCAGTCCCTCTATCGCGTATGTATGCCAGCCATGCAACGAATGAAAGTGACTGAACAATGGTGGGTTCTGGTAAAATGGTGAAATCTCATTGTGGCTTCGCGTGGAGGGTTGAGCTCATGGTAATGTTTTTTTACTTCAAGTATATGGTAGAACACCATGTTTAGGAACTTCCTCAGATTTTGGTCCCAGGAGCACAGCCTTACCGCCCTGCTGGTGGTCCTGATTGTGGATCTCTTCGTACTCTTTCCAATGACCGGAGGCGGCAGGGTCGTAGACTTGGCCGCTGACCTCGTCTTCTCATTGATCCTCCTTGCAGGACTCCGCAGCATGGCACGTAATAAGGCAGTGCGGTTTTTTTTCTCGCTGTTTGTTGTCCTTGGTGTAGTAACTCACTTTGCCTGGAGACTTTTTGATCTCAGTCTTCTTGCTGGCTGGAATTCCCTGTTCTCTGCGCTTGCGGTGGTGGGCATGCTCATTGTCGCCCTCTGGATGGTGTATCAGGACGGACCGGTGACCGGCCACCGCGTCCGCGGTGCAATCGCCGCATACCTCCTAATCGGTGTCGTGTTTGCAAAGACCTACACATTGATTAACTATCTCATGCCCGGCGCATTCAATATTGCCTCGCCCGCAACCCCATTCGCAGGAGAAGGCAGGCAGGCTTTTTATTATTTCAGCATCGTAACCCTGACCACTGTCGGATACGGCGATATCACGGCAGCTGCACCCACGGCCAGATCCCTCGTAATGGTTGAGGCACTCATTGGTCAACTGTACCCTGCCATCCTCCTTGCACGGCTGGTATCGCTCAGCGTTGCTGCGAGACCGAAGGAGTGAGCGTGCCCTGCATATTCTCTCACTTGTCTTCTTTTTTCTCCGTCTGCTGTGTAGAAGGTTCTTCCTTTTTTGGCGTAACATCTATCTCGCTTGGTTCTGATAATCCTTTCTTGAAATTCTTTATTGCCTCACCTATGCCACGTCCCATGTCCGGCAGCCTTTTTGCACCAAAGAGTACAGCTGCGATCGCAAGTATTACCATTAAATCCTGTGTGCTTAACATATGCTCCTCCTTTTTGAACAGATTTATTGGGGGTGTTTCCTCGGTTCTTTATGTGCCAGTTCTTCCATTAACTCCATTTGAATTTGCTGTATTTCTAAAAGCCTTTGCCATTGATTCATAAGAAGATGGAATTTATGATCATCCATAAGAATAACATGCCTATGAAACGCCGGCTTCCTCCAAAACCAGCAAGCTTGTCAGCCACCCGTTCCCCCAAGGTGAGGCTTTTATCATGCTCATCATTAATATTCTCAGACAGGAGTTCTTGCTTCTTGAGACTTTCCACAACCTCCTGTTCCCACTCAGAAAGTTTACCCTTATCCGCTTTGATAACGTCTTGCACATACTCTGCCCTGAAGCGGTTTAGGTCAGAAATACAAATGAAACCCTTAGAGGACCAATCGGGATATATTACCGTCTCTACCGTACATAATTATACCAAGGTTCAAAGGTGAGAGCTGCAGGAAGAAGGTGGAGGCTGAATATTAAAGCTTTATCCCGGGCCATTCCTCTATCGGATCAGTAGACCTCACCACATGCATCCCCGCATCTTTAAATCTCCTGAATGCTGCATCTGCCCGCTCGGTATAGTCCATGACTCCGGGCACTACCACAGGAGAAGTGCAATCATCGAGCAAATATACCTTCTCGACCAATCGTCTGTCCTGCGCGATGATGTCTTCCAAAAGGTCGTCTATGGTCCATG
>DASPUA010000379.1:0-2828 GCA_035623135.1 Thermodesulfovibrionales bacterium
AGGAAAACGAGCGTATGGAGAGAGAAGAGCTTCAACAGCTGCAACTGGAGAGACTGCAGGCCACATTGCACAGGGTATATATGAACGTTCCCTTCTACAGGAAGAAGTTTGATGAACTGGGCATTGACCCTGATGGTTTCACGTCCCTCAGTGACCTGAAGGACCTCCCATTTACCTCTAAAGGTGACCTTATGGACAACTATCCCTACGGACTGTTTGCAGTTCCTCTGAGGGAGGTGGTGAGGATTCATGCGTCGTCCGGCACTACAGGGATGTCAACGGTGGTGGGATATACGAAAAACGACATAAAGACCTGGTCCAACCTTGTGGCGAGGATTCTCACTGCAGGGGGGATTACCAAGGATGATGTTGTCCAGATCGCCTTTGGCTACGGCCTTTTCACCGGAGGGTTCGGTCTACATTACGGTGCGGAGCGTATAGGGGCCTCGGTCATCCCCATTTCAAGCGGGAATACGAGACGCCAGGTGAAGATCATGCACGACTTCAAGACCACGGCCCTCGTCTGTACACCGAGTTACGCTCTCCTGATTGCCGATGCCATCTCAGAGGCAGGGCTGAACGTGAACTCATTGTCGCTGAAGTATGGCCTTTTTGGTGCAGAGCCTTGGTCAGAGGGAATGCGGCAAGAGATACAGGAAAGACTCAAGATCGCAGCTACCGACAATTATGGCCTTAGTGAGGTCATGGGTCCTGGCGTGGCCGGAGAATGCCTCGAACGCAATGGGCTTCATATCAACGAGGACCATTTTCTTGTTGAGGTGATCCATCCCCAGACCCTTCAGCCAGTCCTTCCGGGGGAGGTGGGTGAATTGGTCATCACCACCCTTACCAAGGAAGCGTTCCCGGTAGTACGGTTCAGGACCAGGGATTTGACGAGGTTGATCACGGAACCCTGCCCGTGCGGGAGGACTTTGGTGAAGATGGGGAGGGTGATGGGGCGTACGGATGACATGCTTATTATAAAAGGGGTGAATGTGTTTCCCTCACAGATAGAAGCGGTACTGTTTGCGATTGAGGGGACAGAGCCACACTATCAGATTATTGTGGACCGTAAGGGTGCCCTTGATGAGGTGACGATCCTCGTGGAGGTGTCCGAAGCAATCTTCTTCGATGAGATGAAAAAGCAGCGCGAGTTGATTGACCTCATCGCACGGAGGCTCACCTCGGAACTGGGGATATCCGTTGAGGTAAAGCTGGTAGAAAAAAAGACACTTGAGCGTTTTGAGGGCAAAGCAAAAAGGGTAATTGATAAGAGGAAACTCTAATCAGAAGAATGGCACGTCCGGTCTTTCTCTATAGGTCAAACGTATTCTGCCTCGGAAACGACGAAGGGGCAGAATCAAGAACCCTCCTGACAATGGAAAGGAGATAGATGCCTTCAAAGGGTTTGCGTATGTAGGCATTTATATCCTTGTCCCTTTTTTCCGTGCCCCAAATATCATACCCTGAGATCGCAATCACTTTTACGGACGGTTTAATGAGTTTGAAGTGCTTGATGAGTTCTCTTCCGCTCACCAGAGGCATCACGATGTCAGTGATGACAAGGTCTATTTCCTCGTTAATTTTCTTGAAGGTGTCCAGCCCATACACGGGGTTAGTGGTAGCAATAATTTTATAGCCCTGGGTCTCAAGAACATCCTTCATGAAGCTCAATACATCTTCTTCGTCATCAATGACCAATATCTTTTCGCGTCCCGTAACCGAATAACCGGAAGTCTTTGCAGCTTTAGGAACTAACTTGTCCGAAATAGGCAGATAGATCTCAAACGTAGTGCCCTTGCCCACCTGACTTCTCAGATTAACCACTCCCCTGTGCTCTTTCACGATTCCATATACCATGGCAAGCCCCAGGCCGGTTCCCTTTCCCGGACCTTTGGTCGTGAAAAAGGGATCGAATATCCTGTCTCGTATCTCTTCAGGGATTCCTATGCCGGTGTCCGAGATCCTCATGAGAACATATTTCCCGGGAAGCAACAAAGGATGGATACGGCCGGCCTCATGCTTTTCAAATGTCACCTGGGTAGTAGTGATGGTGAGGGTACCCCCTGAAGGCATGGCATCTCCTGCGTTGACCGCAAGGTTCATCACCACCTGTTCCAGCTGATTACTGTCGCCGCTCACCGGGGGAAGGGCGGGGTCAACTTCCATAGTGATGGTAATTTTTTTCTTTGTCATCATCCGTTCAAGGAGTTCTATAGTATCCCTGATTACATTATTTAGGCTGATGGGAGCGCTCTCGAAGCTTCCCTGGCGGGCGAAACTAAGGAGCTTTGAGACCATCTGTCCTGCCTTCCGGGAAGAACCTTCGATAATCTTTACCCTCTGTTTTGCTGTAGCATCCAGATTGCTGAATTCGTGCAGCAACTCTGCGTGTCCGAGGATGGCAGACAGGATATTATTGAAGTCATGGGCAATCCCCCCTGCGAGAACCCCGATTGACTCCATCTTTTGTGACTGGAATAACTGCCCCTGCAGTTTCTTCTTCTCGGTGATGTCTCTATGGAATGACTGGATGATAAGGTTACCCTCCACCTCTATAGCCTTCGAGCTCACTTCGATGGAAACCCTGGTACCGTCTTTTCTGTAATGCTGGGTCTCGAACATGAGTGCCTCACCCTTGAGAATGCGTCGTTTTCTCTCCTCGAACAATGCTTTATTCTCCTCTGTCTCCAATAGGCCGATGTTCACTCCTATAAGGGCATCCTTTTCAAAACCATGTATCTCGCATGCCTTCTCGTTTACGCTGAGGATAATGCCGTTGCTGTCCATGATCATGATCCCGTCATTGGCGTTTTCGAAGAGCGCCC
>DASPUA010000380.1:0-5739 GCA_035623135.1 Thermodesulfovibrionales bacterium
CCTTAATATAGGAGCCAGTGCAGGAAAGGCTGCCCTTGAATCTGCAATAAAAGGACATATTCTGGCAGAAGCACAGTTAATAGGGCTTTATGAAAGAAGCAGGTGAATGAAGCAAATTCTTTTGACTTTGCAGATCGAATCAGAACAACTATTCTTCCTCCTACCAACAGATCTGTGTTTTTTGCCATACGTAAGGTGTTTCAGTGGAAATACTCGCAGGGCTAATGATCCTTTTTCGAAGAGTACTCCTGAACGGCAAATTGTCCTCACGATACAATGATTAGTCGCCTGCTGTAGGATGTGTCTGGTTTATTTTAATAATCCCTGCCTTTTCAAGTCATCCAATTCCTCATACGGCTTTTTTGCACAGTCGGGACAAAAGCGTACTATGGTAGAGGAGAAATCCTCTCCGGTTACACGCCATTCAACACATACACCAGTTCATAAACTCCGGTCGGGTGGCTCGGCACGCCGAACGAGGTAGTCCGAGTGGTCTCGTTCCTAGTCGAGAAGATGCAGGCTACATGATAGGGGCAAACATCGCCGTCAACGGTGGCCTGCACATGTTCTAGACTAGATCTCACTGAGCACGAAGGCATCTTTGACCTGATGCACATTATATGAGGGAGATAAAAACAATTGTGTAATGGGGGAATCCTCCCCATTACACAATCTTGAATCAAAGCTTACTTCACGGGCTGCATCAACTCTTCAACTTTCTTGAAGCTGTCTTCTACAGCCTTTCTGTAATCACTCCAGCCCTTTTTCCCGGCCTCGATAGACTCGTTCACGATCTTCTCAGCCTCGGCCTGGGCCTTCTTCCCAGCCTCGATCGAGTCTCTCACTATCTTTTCATTGAACTCCTGCAGCTTGGCGACGTTTTCGAATGTGGTATCAAGTGAATACCTGATAAACTTCGTAACGTTTTCGCTTACACCATAGACCTCAAAACCTGTGAAACCTTTTTTCGCTTCCATTTTCTGTCCTCCTTGCTTTGTTATGATGTTTGATTGCCCTTGGCGAGAAACTCTCACCTTCCCGACGCCTGTCACTTTATGTTTATTTTTCGCAGCCCCCTTCGTCTTGAGGGATACTGCGGTTTTTCTCTTACGCGTCTCTTTCATCACACCTCCTTCCCTGATGGACACCTAGTGGGACCAAGTGCCAACCAACCGAACCACTCTTGTGTAATTATCTTAGTATTACTATAGCATTACTTTAGTAATATATCAAGCAGAAAATACCATTCCTCAGACATAACCATAACTCTTTAAGTTATTTAATAATAACCATCTTAGGTGTATAATGGTCATATGTTGCAAGCGGCGAGGCCAAAATTCAGCACTTGGGTTACAATATCGGCAGGCTCGAAGTAAAAGCTTGAACCCGGAAATTGACGTGGCAAGTCGTTACGCAGCTTTTGTCTATACATAGCTGTTGGGTGGTGGCCTTCTTTGAGGGCGATCAGGATCTCGGCATCCGTACCCGCAATGTTTTCGGTCTGAACAAATGCAAGATTGAAAAATATTGGAACTCCTATCATGTCGTTGATCGTCTCGATGTCATTTTCAGGAATGATATCACGGATCCTTTTCTCAATTTGGGCAACAAGGCGTTCCGTCTCCTCGATACGTGTGCCTGCCGGTGCGCGGAAATGCAGCTTCATAAGGCCAACGTCAACGGCGGGGAAAAAGTCGGTTCCCACAACGAAAAACAGGCCAAGGCTGATCAGACCGATGAGTGAGCAAATCAGCAGGACAAAGAGCCGGTGGTGTAATGTCACTTCCAGCACACGTCCATATCCCTCGCGAAATCTTTCAAATGAGCTGTCACGGAAGCGATTGACTTTACGAAAAAAACCCTTGACAGGACCGGGGGCTGCTTTATCAGTTGAATGACCCTCAGTTGCTTCATAGTGTTCTCCTGGCATAAGTTTGTATGCGAGGAGGGGGAACTAGCGTACGGGACAGTACGTAAGAGGCAAGCATTGCGATAACTACAGCAAGTGCAAGGGGCAAAAAGAGGTACTTTGCTGCACCATAGAGCAGAACAACAGGGAAAAACACGACACAGATGGCTAGCGTGGAGACGATCGCGGGTACCGCGACCTGCTGGGAACCATCCAAGACTGCTGCCATAATAGGTTTGCCGAGTGCGCGGTTTCTGTGGATGTTTTCAATAGCGACCGTGGCATCATCGACCAGCATTCCGATCGCCAGGGCAAGGCCGCCCAAAGTCATGATGTTTATGCTGTGGCCTGTCAAATTCAAGCCGATAACCGACGTAAAGATCGATAGTGGTATCGAAGTCGATACAATTATCATGCTTCTCCAGCTTCCGAGGAAGATCAGGATCATAAGCGACACGAGCACCGATGCCAGCAGGGCCTCCTGCGCGACCCCCACTATTGCTGCCCTCACAAAAATCGACTGGTCAAAGTCGATTTTCAGCTCCAGGCCTTTTGGCGCCATTTCCTTGATTGAAGGAAGGGCTTCCCTGGCAGCGTCAACTACGGCAATTGTTGAAGCATCGGCATGCTTCAGTATAGCGAGATACGTAGCACGCTTTCCATTTACATGCACTATGTTAGTTTGTATGGCGTAACTGTCAGAGACCTCTGCCACGTCACCCATATACACAGGTGCTCCACCGGCAATCTTAACGGGAATAGCGTTGAATTGATCGACGAGACGCGGACTTGAGTTGGTCAGAATGTTATACTCAGTGCCACCAATGCGGGCAGTGCCGGCGGGTATAATCACGTTGGAAGACTGAAGGGCGTTGACCACATCTGCAGGTGACAGTCCCCTCGCGGCCAGTGCGCGAGGGTTGATATCAATCATAATCTGGCGGTTTCTTCCTCCAAAAGGCGCTGGGGTGGAGAGCCCTGGGATCGTAAACAGCCTCACCCTGATGAAGTTCAGTCCATAGTCGAACAATTGCTGTTCGGTGAGTGTCTGGCTTGAGACCGTCAACTGGGCAACTGGCACATTGGATGCGTTGAACTGAACAATGTTGGGAGGCTGTGTACCGGGAGGAGCTATGCGAAGCAGTGTGCTGGATACTGAGGAGATTTGAGCTATCGCCGACGCGATATCGGTGCCGGGCTGAAAATAGACTTTGAGTAACCCTATGCCTGGAATCGATTGTGATTCTATGCGTTCAATGCCATTGACTGTCGTGGAGTATGCTCGTTCACTGATCAGTACTATTCGGCGCTCCATGTCCTCGGGAGAGAGTCCCGGGTAATTCCATACAACGACCACAACCGGAATGTTGACCGCCGGGAAAATATCAACAATCATCCTGCTGAGGGAAAGCGCTCCCAGTACAAGAATGAGGAACGCAACGACTGCGATGGTGTAAGGCCGGCGGAGGGCGAGGCGCACTATCCACATGTTTTGTGTCTCATCTTTAGCACTGCAAGTAACGTAATGTCATCACACTACTTAATATGACCATTTTTTAAGAAGCGAAATTTTATCGTGGCTTTATCACCTCTCTTTCTTTTTACACCTGGAAACAGAATTAGTCAATCAGCATCAGAGAGGTACGCAGGTCAATACAGAGTATTTCGGCTAAGGAAAGCTTGAAGTCTCCGTGCAGCATACTTCCTTGTAATCGAACCTATGCAGTTTTTGGCAGCGATGAGGTGTTCCTGCGGAAACTCTTGAATGGTCTCAGGTGATGCACTGGGTCTTTCGTGTAATACTCAACAAATTTATGAGGGAAGCGTTAACACCCTTCAGGGCGCTCCTAACGATCTCTTGATCAATGGGCAAGAACACCGTCTTGGCCTGTCATAGCCTTGCCCATTCTTAACTGTGTGAGTACTTTTTTTGAAAGCCTCGTAATCAAAGTCCGCCAATTGTTTCGGTTGCTTCTTTTTTCCCTGCCATCCAACCTCCTGATCGATACTATTGGCCTATTCGACTACTCAGAATGACTGAACACAGTTTATCTAACAGAACCTTCCATAGAGGTCTCATTAAGGTGGATATAAACATTTACTGCTCCTCCCTTTGATAGTCCATATTCTACCCTCATGACATCGCTACGGCCTTCAACCGTTGCATCGTAGAGGGGTCTTATCTCGAACCCCACAGTCCCCCCTCCCGGATCTGATATCCGTCGGATCTCGTAGTTTACGTAATCGCGATTCTTGTGGAAAAGTGCAACGGCTAGCTGGAGTCCTTCCTGGCCGCTGATATTATGTATTGTGGTGTAATTGTACTCCGGTGCATAAGGCTGAAGGGAATAACCATTCCCTTCAGGCACAAGAAATGCTATTGTCTTTAAACCGAAGTATTCTTCTTCACGATAGAGGATGAGCGTATAGCGTTCGTTAGCACCCTCAATTCCCTGAACCTTTACGGCACTCAATGCCTGCCCAGTTGCACAGCCACTGGAGATGATAAGCAACAATGCAGGTAAGGCAGTGAGCACAGCTCTGCAGGATAGCCTCTTCATAAACGCCTCTAAAGAAAACCTCACGTGACAATCTGAATTAACCAGACCACTTATACGAAACACCTGCTTCTTAAGCGTCTTCTTCAAAACATTCATATATTTCCTCCTCTTCCCATCCGTGTGAGTCATCGGAAATCACTTTTTGCTCTGAAAATATGGCGTGATGGTTAATTCAATATGCCCAGTAAAGGCCGCTGCCCAGACTGGACGTCTTCCCTTCCATCCCTACATAAACATTGCGGCCAAGGAAAAAAGGAAGCCCCCATTCAAAGTCCGTCGCTGATTCACCGCCAATATCGGTAAAAACGTTATTGGACGAAGCGGTAAGAGTGTCAAAGTTGCCTATTTGGAATGAAACCATGCCACTGGGTGAACCACTGGCGCCAGAGTTAGTGGCGGAAAGGTTCACTGTGGAAGCAGGGCAGAAC
The DNA here is from genome assembly GCA_035623135.1 of Thermodesulfovibrionales bacterium. Lineage (GTDB taxonomy): Bacteria > Nitrospirota > Thermodesulfovibrionia > Thermodesulfovibrionales > UBA9159 > DASPUA01. The sequence continues at coordinate 4,899 of DASPUA010000380.1, forward strand.
CAATCCGTATTATCAGGGCAGTTTGGAACCAGCCCTGCAGAAGGAGAGGCAAAAAACAACCCATTTGTGCCACTATCGATAAAGCTGCTATAAACAACACCGTTGAAGGCTGTTAGAAAGTCACCGAACTCATCTGCGGCATACGTTGTAACCACAGACGGCGTATTGTTCGCTTGGGTGCCGATCCCCAGCAGCAGGCTGCCGTTTACAGAAGGCGAGCCGTTCGCAGGAATGCTCGGAAGCTGCATGATGACTCCATTGTTGTCCTGCGGCAAGAGTGCCACCGGATTTTGTACCTGACTGGAAAGTGAAACTGAACTTCCAACACAGTTCGGACCATTGCACGAATAATACATCCCATTGTCCGCAATGCCTGTGCATGCAGATCCGCAGTCCTGGAGAAAAAAGGCGATACCCAGAATTCCGGTAAAGCCAGCGGTGATCGGATTCCTGTCAGCATTTCCACATGCTATGGGCAGTGTGCCAAATGTCGAGTCGATAACCTGAACCGGAACCTGAATAGCAGGCTCGTTTCCCAGAATTACGCTTGCCATCTCAACAGGTCCCCAATCCGATGAGCCGTCTCCAAACTGGACGCACTCGGCAAGAGAGCCGGAACCACTGGAAACCTGTGTAAGAGGAACGTTCAGGGCCTGCTTGAATATCCTCAGGCCGGTGCTCCCGCTATCAAGCAAGATGTCATTGATCGTCTGACAGGTTGAGGTTCCGGGAGCACAGATTGTAACGCTCACGCATGGCTTGTTCGGATATCCAAGAGACGTGTCCGCAGAGCAGAGCGAACCGTTCACAGTGATGGACATCACATTATTTACCTCGGCTG
>DASPUA010000381.1:0-7972 GCA_035623135.1 Thermodesulfovibrionales bacterium
AGAGCTGAGACTCATCAAGGAGACATCCCCGATAAGGGGTGACGACGTAAAGCTCGCAATGGATATTAAGCTTCAGAAAGAGGCAGAAGAGTCCTTTGGAGAGAAGACAGGTGCCCTTGTCGCCATGAAACCAGATACAGGGGAGATACTTGCCCTGGTGAGCAAACCTTCATTCGACCCCAATTTGTTTGCCAGGGGGATAAGACAGAGACAATGGGAGGAATTGAATCAGAACAAGAAACTTCCCCTCCTTAACCGGTCCCTTCAGAGTCAGTATCCTCCCGGCTCAACATTTAAAATCATCACCGCTATTGCGGCCATGGAAGAGGGTGTTATTGATGCCGCTACAAAGGTCACCTGTACCGGAGAGATTGCATACGGCAGGTGGCATTTTGGGTGCTGGCAAAAGCAGGGGCACGGAACCTTATCGCTGCACCGTGCGCTGGTAGAGTCGTGTGATGTCTATTTTTATGAGTTAGGAAAAAGATTGGGAATAGACAAGATAGCCTCTTATGCCCGTATGTTCGGACTCGGCAGGGAAACAGGTCTGAAAATGGTGAAGGAGCGAAGCGGGGTGATCCCCGACACAAAGTGGAAACTGGAGAAGAGAAGACAGCCGTGGTATCTGGGCGAGACCTTCAATGCATCTATCGGGCAGGGATATGTAGCCACAACCCCTTTCCAAATCGCTCAGATGATGAGCATTGTTGCAACCGGAGGATATATTTATAGCCCCTCCCTCCTCAAGGTGGATACTAAGCCTGAGCCTCTTAGAAGATTACCCGTCAGGCAGGAGACATTTGACGAGGTCAAGAAAGCTCTTTCAGGGGTGGTGAATGAGAATGGGGGAACGGGATGGGCAGCAAAATCATCCATGGTGAATATCTGTGGCAAGACAGGGACAGCACAGGTGGTGGGGGTGAAAAAGGATTCAAAATATCTCGCCGAGACATTCAGGGACCATGCATGGTTTGTTGCCTTTGCACCATATGAAGCACCTAAAATCGCCCTTTCCGTGATGGTGGAACACGGAGGTCACGGAGGGGCAGCAGCAGCTCCTATCGCAAAAGGAGCAATAGAGACATACATGAAAGGACAGAGACTTGAAAATCGACAGACGGCTCATTAAGAACTTTGACTGGGTGACGTTTTCCCTCATCATCATCCTCGCTGTGATAGGAGTGATGACTATTTACAGTGCCACACGTCCCCCTCTACCCCACGGTACAATGCCGTCCTACTACATGAGGCAGCTTTACTGGGTGATCATGAGCATCCTCGCTCTCTTGCTCATGATCAGTTTTGATTACGTATGGCTGAAAAGGGTTTCTTATGTTCTCTACGGCCTCGGGATGTTCCTGTTACTCCTGGTCTTTCTCCTCGGAAGAACCGGAATGGGAGCGCAACGCTGGCTCAATCTCGGGATTGTTTCATTCCAGCCGTCTGAAGTATTCAAGTTATTCTACATCATTACCATATCCAGATACCTTAGCGAACTGCAGGGTAAAGTGGGGCTTGCCTCGCTCCTCAGGACATTTTTCTTGTTTGCATTCATCCCAATACTCATGCTGATAAAACAGCCTGACCTTGGCACCGCGATTATTCTGTTACTCGTGTTCCTCTCCATCGTCATCATGAAGGGACTTCAGAGGAAAGCGGCCGCGTTGGTGGTTTTGATCAGCCTGGTCTCTGTTCCTTTTCTCGGAAATATCCTTTGGGAGGGCCTCAAAGACTACCAGAGGAACAGACTTGTCGCTTTTCTTGAGCCCGAGACCGATCCTTCGGGCATCGGCTATCATATCAACCAATCAAAGGTGGCCATCGGATCAGGCCAGGTCATGGGAAAGGGCTATTTGAAAGGTACACAGGGGCCCTTTCGGTTTCTTCCCGAAAAGCATACCGATTTTATATTTGCGGTCTTTGGCGAGGAGTGGGGCTTTGCAGGAAGCGTTGTTCTCCTTTTCTTATACCTTTCATTGATCCTCCGGGGACTCGACACCGCAAGCAAAGCCAAAGACGAATTTGGAAGTCTTTTGGCCCTGGGAATATCTTTCATGTTCACCATATATTTTTGTGTCAACGTGGGAATGACCCTCGGCATTATGCCTGTGGTAGGCGTACCACTTCCTTTTATGAGTTATGGCGGCACGTCACTTCTTGCAAATTTCGTCGCGGCAGGCACACTTATCAACATACGAACAAGGCGCTTCGCATTATTTTATTAGTTGCTCCGGGAGAAATGTATCGTCTGAAGAACCCAGATCGCTTAAGGAGCGCGAAAGCTCTTTAAGAATAGTTATTTACAAGTTATCAATACCTGTGAATAACTCATATACAATTTTTTATGGGTGTGGGAAAGAAGATTTAGGTGTTCCGCATTGATGCCTTCAATCTTAAACTGAGTTGACAAGAGAAGCGTAACATGTGGTATTTTATAGTCACTTCTGCTATCTGCACTCATAGAGTTGCATAGCATTTCTCAGAGGGGCTGTAGCTCAGTTGGGAGAGCGCTTGAATGGCATTCAAGAGGTCGTCGGTTCGATCCCGATCAGCTCCACCATTTATTTTCAGTAGGTTATGAGTCCACCACTATTCCCTATCTTCTATAATTGTCTGGTTTTTGTCTGGTTAAATCTTGTAAGGGCTTATGTGTGTTGGCTATCGCCTCGTTAAAGTCTGCAGCACTGCGCACCCTTTTCTATCTCCTAAATCACAAGCCTTCTGAAAATCTGACATTGCCTTATCAACCATTCCCATGCTGTAAAAAACTTGGCCTCGATTAGTATAGGCCAAAGTATAAGAAGGATTCAAAGCAATTGTCTTACCAAACTCCTCAAGTGCCTTATCAAACTTTCCCATCTTGTAATAGACCTTGCCTCGATTATTATAGGCTTCATAATAAGAAGGGTTCAAAGCAATTGTCCTATCAAAGTCCTCAAGTGCCTTATCGAACCTTCCCATATTGCCAAAGACCACGCCTCGATTATTATAGGCTTCATGATAAGAAGGATTCAAAGCATTCGCCTTATCAAAGTCCTCGATTGCCTCATCAAACTTTCCCATATTGTAATAGACCTTGCCTCGATTAATATAGGCAAAAGGCACCGATTCAGGTTCTTTTCCTATAACATAACTCCACAGTGTCATACCATCTTTCCATACTCCTATCTGTTCAAAGGTCAAATACACCATGGCTATAGACAAGGACATGAACACCGAGACACCGAATAGTTTGACCATGGCGCTGTTTCTCCTGAGAGCATTCGCCTTTATCCAACCAAACGCTATTACTAACCCTCCAATCAAGAAAAGACTAAGGCTTGGCAGATACATGTATCTGTCCGCCATTGCTTGCTCGCCGACCTGAACAATGCCCAGAACGGGCAGCACGGTAATCAAATAATAACTCCAGGCGGCCAGAAAAAATTTCTTGTTACTCGCAGCAGCTACACACGCTGCAGTAATCCCAAGTACCACGACAATCGCCAAAAGATATTCTGCCGAAAAGGGCGCCACACTTCCTGGGTGAGGGTAGGGATAATAGGGGATAAGATTTACGGGCACTATCATTTTCCAAAGATAGGCAAGTACCGATTTGGCCGCCACAAGCACACGTGTTGACAAGGGCACAACCCCCATCAGTCCCATAGCTCCTCCAGCTTTCTGAGCCTGGATAGTCACTATTGATGACAGGAGACTCAATGTAACAAAAGGACCTTTCTCAACCAATGCAGCCAGAAATGATTTAAGAGTTTTGATTCTTCCCAACGGGCACCAGTCTAAAATCAGCAAAACGACAGGGAGACTCACAGCCATCGGCTTACTTAGTAAGGCAAGGACAAAAAATCCCACAGCGAATAGATAATGCCTATTTAGAAATCGTACGTTTAATTTTTCTTGAACTGATTCATTATCAATAACACCCACATATTTTGTGTACGCCAAGATGCTGAGCAAAAAGAACACTGCACATAACAGATCCTTCCTTTCTGCAACCCACGCTACCGATTCCACATGAATGGGATGAAGCCCAAAAAGCAGACCCGTTACTCCTGCCGTTATTAAGATACCTTGCCTTTTTAACCATAGGACAGCCTCATTCGTCACGCTCTTCTCCCTATACAACCCAATCAATCTTACGCTTATCAGGACGACCAGTGCCGTGCTGACAGCATGTAAAATAATATTAGTTAGGTGATGCCCTGCAGGAATTAATCCAAAGATGGCATAATCCAGTGCATGAGATATCCAAGTGAGGGGGTGCCAATTGGAGGCGCGAAACTCAAGGAATGCCGATCTGAACAAATCCAGACTGAACGAACGAATGAAAGGATTGTTTGTAACATATACTTCATCATCCCATGCAACAAATTCGTTTCTTAGGCTAGGGAGATACACAAAAAAGGTTATTAATGAGACTATCCCTGCGAGCAGATACCCAGAATCTCTCCTCTCTTGGGCCATGCCTTTTCCCGATGACTGTCTATTGTCTGATATGTCCTGAGCTCCAGAGGCGGTATCTGTGTTGTAACGCCATGCTCTTTTCCTTCTTGAAGACTTACCCATAATAAGCCTTAAAATAGCACATTACAAACCATATTGCCAAAATCTTCAATAAATCAGATTATTCAAAGTCTCTCATCATAATAAGGACAACATTCCACAATAAGCTTTCTCAAACTCTTGCAGACAGGATATGCCAAGCCCCTCTAAACGCTCTGTGCTAATCCTGTGCTAAAGATTTTCAAAAAAGCTTGCAGCAATCTATAAGACCCTTCCGCTAAAATTGCCCTAAAACCTAGAATTTATAAAGATTGATAAAAGGCTGGTAAGCTTTCTGAAGCGTTTTAAGATAACCGGCATTCAAGAGGTCATCCGTTCGATCCCGATCAGCTCCACCACTTCAGGCTTTCTTGGATCAATGATTATATTCAATAGGTCGTCCCGGCCTGTGGCCAGGATCAACCCCACCATCTAATATTGCTGCAAAGACATACCGAGTTTCACCACTATTTCAGTTAACCGGACCCTGTTCAGGATAACCTCAGGACTTTATTCTTCTACGATGCACTGTTGCGGTCAGAAAACGCGATGACTGAAGAGATGTTCTCGTTTGGTTCGGGTGGCTGCAGTGACAGACCGCCACAGAGAAATTAGTTTATAATAACCTCATGTCACCTGGAGAAGAAAAGGCCTGGGAGGCACTGCAAAAGGCTGATCCTGATGATGTGTGCACGAGAACAGGGGCAACGTTTGACCGTACATCAGGTCTCTACAGTTTCAATTCCTTTGGAAAGGATTTCTCCCTCTCACCCAAGGACAAGAAAATATTCAGCGATGCTCCTGAAAGTGACACCCTTCTGCAAAGACTCGGATTTTTCTTCAATTTCTCTGTCATCTGCTCTTTTTACAGCGCAAAGGATGTTTCTTTGACAGGGAAACTTATACACCCGGTCAACATGAAGAGCGGTCAACTCTTTTTCCGGGGTTCCCATGTCCTTCCCCTTGATAAGGTGAGTGAACGGTATGGCAATGACCGGGACGGGTTTCTTAAGAGAGGAGAAGTCCTGAGCGGTGTTGTGCTGGAGTATGGAGATGCATCGGTGAAGCTCTTTCCTCTCCCAAAGGTCCCTGTGGTTTTGATACTCTGGCTCGCAGATGAAGAATTCCCTCCGCGTGCAGACATCTTGTTCGACTCCTCTGCTGAGATTCAGTTGCCTATCGATGTCGTGTGGTCAATTGCAATGCTCAGTCTGCTGGTAATGCTTTAGAAGTCTGCCGTCAGAACTCGCTCGCCCAAAAGAAAATGGTGGCAGCATTCCTGAGAAGCGCGACCAGCCCCGAACGATCGCGTGTCTGCACTTCCCCTCTTTCCCATTACCACGCCTCTTGACATATAACTTCCCGGATGGTTTTAATAAGACATGCGATTATCTGTGTGCGTGAGATCCTTTACTGAAGAACCTTGGATTTTTTTCAGGGCAGGGATCCTCATTATGTTTATTGTCTTCGTTTCTTTGGCCTGCTCCGCAAAGAAAGAGGTGAAACCAGATGAAACCTTTGATCCGGAGAAGTCTCTTGCAAGGGCAGGTGACCTCATAGACAATAAGGAATATGAAGATGCGAGAAGGATACTCCTTGAGGTGAAGAACAGGGATCTCACCAAGAAATACTCTCCCCTCGCCCAGCTGAAAACTGCAGACTCTTACGTAAGAGAGGAAGAGTATGACCTCGCGGCAGAGGAATACAAGAAGTTTCTTGAAATATATCCAGACCACAAGGACGCATCCTATGCCCAGTACCAGATCGCCATGACCTATTTCGTCCAGATAGAAAGCCCCGAGAGGGGATACGGCGCAGCGGCAAAGGCCCTGGAGGAGTTTGAAAAGCTCAAACGGATGTATCCCAGAAACCCCTACCGGGAGGTGATTGAACTCCGGATCGAAAAATGTAAAACTACCATGGCGGATTATGAATTTAGTGTGGCCGAATTTTACTTTAATAAAGGCTCTTATCAGTCTGCGCTGGGAAGATATAAGCAGCTTCTCACAAAGTTCCCTGACTACAAAAAGGAACCAACGGTTCTTTATCAGTTGGCGCTGAGCTGCAAGAAGCTTGGGGACAAGGATAAGACCGCAGAATATCTGAACCGCCTTATTGCAAAATACCCGGATGACAAACTCGCCAAACAAGCGCAGAAAGAGCTCACGTCCCTCACCAAGTAAGAATTATTTCCCGGCATTTCTGGACATCACCGAAAAAAAATGTGTGGTTATAGGGGGAGGAAGGGTCGCGGAAAGGAAGTGCCTAGCCCTTATCAGAGCGGGTGCGAGGGTAGTGGTAATAAGCCCTCAGCTCACTCACAGACTTGAATCCCTCAAAAGGAAAGGCCTGATAAGGCAAATAGCGCGCCACTACAGAAGAGGAGACATGAGATCCGCATTTGTAGCCATCGCTGCCACAGATTCAAGGGAGATAAACCTGAAGGTAGTTGCGGATGCAGCAAAGCACAGAGTCCTGCTGAATGTGGTGGACAATCCTCCACTATGCAACTTTATTGTCCCTTCGGTCCTGCGTCGCGGTCCTTTGACCATAGCAATTTCCACGGGTGGTGTGAGCCCGGCAATGGCAAGAACCATCCGAAAAAACCTCGAAGGGCTCTACGGTACCGAGTTATCGAAATATCTGAGGCTTCTGAACACCATTCGTACAAAGGCCATGCAGGATATTCCAGATAAGAGAAAAAGAGCTGCATTGCTCAAGGGGCTTGCATCCCAAGAAATCGTGCGAATGCTTTTTCGGAAGGGATTCCGGCAAACAAAGAGAGCAGCTCTCTTCTCCCTCCATAATGTCACCCCTCATTAAGGCATGGTTCCCTCTCCTTGATTTTAATACACCTTGAGCGAATTCCCGGGAAAAGCCGGTGGATGTAGTAGAATAAGAGCTTGGAATGAAAATAGATCAATCAAGATAACCTCAAAGCATGGTACAGAGTTTGATTCAGAGGTAATCCTGGGGCACGAAAAATACCATGTGCAGACCGAATGGGGTGACGCTCAAAAACCACATATCACAACCCGTGTGTATCTCAGGGGACAGGTGCTCTTCACAAGAGAGACCGCATGCAGTGATATTACAAATTCTCCTGATATGCCAAGTGAAGTGCGGGAACGAATGGGAGGGCAGCATAAGTCAGCCATAGCCACACTCAAGCATGAAAGGTCCACAAAGACAAAAACAACGTCAGACTATCTGGAGGAGGCAAAGAATCTCATCAGGACCAAGAACAAACGGGCAGCACTCAGGGTTTTGAGCGAAGCCCTGGAGTATTACCCTGACGATCCCTTCATCCTCTCTTATTACGGCTGTCTCGAGGCGGTTGCGAACAAGAATTATAGAGACGGGATAGAAACTTGCCTTATGGCACTGAAGAGTCTTAAGAAGGGAGTGCCTTTTGGCCAGGAGTTTTCCT
>DASPUA010000382.1:0-5818 GCA_035623135.1 Thermodesulfovibrionales bacterium
CCTGGGAAGGAAGTATTGTGTTATCGAACAGGTCTTTTAATTGCATGCCATTAATATCCTTTACAGTGGGGTCGGGAGGAGAGTTTCTCACAATATCAAAATAGTGCATTTCAATAAAATTATCACCCTGAGCAAGAATAAAATCTATCAGCTTTTTTATCTCGTTCATATTATGGGCGGTGATAACACTCGTGATATTGATGGAAAGGTTGCCGAATTCTCTCTTAAGTTCCCCAAGCATCCTAATGCTCGTAAGATTCTTTTCAAAGCTCCCCTTCATCCCGCGCATGGAATCGTGAAACTCAGCTAGCCCGTCTAAGGAAAAACACACGGAAACATTGAGACGCGCGCTTATCTTAAGAATTGTTCTCATCATCGGAACCATTATACTGGTGAGAGTTCCGTTTGTGGGTATGACAACCGCGTCTATAGCGTTGTTTTCATAAAACAATCTAATGATGTCGGGAAGTTCTTTTTTTAAGAAAGGTTCACCACCTGAGATAAGTAGACGGCTGAACCTAGGGAGGTTTAACGATATTTTCTCGATTTCCTCCAGCCGCAGATCTTCCTGCCGGTTGAGATTCTGCCAGTTAAAACAGTGAGAGCATCTCAGATTGCACGCTGAAGTAACAAAAAAGATGATACTCCGAAGTTCATTTCTCTCAAATGTCTTCCATAGCGTCCTGCCGATATTTAAGACTCTGCTCATTTTATGATAACCTTCGCATCATTGCCCTTTACCACATCTATCATGCAGCGTTCAATCAGCTCAATCACACTGTCAACACCGTGGTATCTGGAAATATACTCTCTGCCCCTCATTCCCATCAATAATCGTAGGTCTTGATCGTTTGTGAGAGTTGAAATACTCTCCACAAATTCTTCCGGAGAGTCTGCTATCAAGAAATGTTCCCGGTTTCGAGCGTGAAGTCCTTCTGCCCCCTTTGAGGTGGAGATAACGGGAATGCCATATGACATAGCTTCAAGAACTTTCACCTTCACGCCACCACCCATACGGATCGGAGCAATGAAGATATCTCCATGCAACAAAAAAGTTGAGATGTCCGGCACAAAACCTTTCACCAAAATGTCCTTCCCATTATCTAACTCTCGAATGTCGTCAGACATACTACTTCCGGCAATCAACAGTCTCATATCCTTTAGTTCCCTTCGTACTAAAGGGAAAATCTCCTTTACGAACCATTTCATTGCGTCTCTGTTTGGTTCCCAATCCATGGAACCGATAAAAACCAGATCATACATATCCTTTACTTTAGGTTTATGCTGTAAAGAAGGCGTTTCAACACACCAGGGGATGGTAACGCAAGGAGCACCGTTGCTATGCTTTCTTAAACTTCGCGCATCTTTTTCAGAACACGTGAGACAGAGATTAAATTCACAAAGAGCCTTTGACTCAAGAGCTCCTACTAGTTTCTGCTCATATCCGCCGAACAGGAAGAGATACATATCCCTCAATTTCCTATCCCATTTTCCTTGCCAAATCTTTGAGGGGGACTTACTCAAATATGACACAAGCTGTTCGACAATTTCGCGTTCAACATTTTGTTCGGAAAGGACAGACGGAATGAGGCGGATACAATCCCTGTAGTGGGCAACTCCAAGATGTTCAAAGACGGCAATGTCTATCTTCTTGTCCTCCAAAAACTTTTGCGTGTTCCCGGCAAACGCCCTGTCATAGGTGAATATTTCATAGAGGAGAGACTTCCGAAAGAGATAGCGTATTTTTGCAAGATCTCTCTTCATATAAATGCAGCAGACATCGTCAATGATGTTTTTCAACTCACTGACAAAGGAATGTTCATTGGGCGTCGCAAGGGAGAGAAGAAAGACACAATGTCCTTTGTTCTTCAAATGCTTAAGCCTCACAAACGTCTGAAGCCTCCCGCCCGATATAGGCGGATAGGGCAGAAAAGGCGTTATAAAAAGGATATTCATCAGAGGCCCGCTCACCATATAAACGCAATGATGCTGCAAAGAACGTTTCTTCTAAGACAATTCATTATAAGCAGAGATGACTTTATCCGCGATCGCATCCCAATTATTATTTTCTTTGCACTTCCTGAAATTAAAAAAGGCTTTTTTGTCTAATCTGTTGAACAAGGCAATTATTCCTTGTTTAAGGGAGACAGGGTCTTCTGCCTTGACCACTAGACCTAAATCATACTCTCTTACTGTTGCGCCAATCGCCCCCACATCAGAAACAACACATGGTTTTTCATATCCTATCGAAAGATGTAGCACGCCGCTCTGTGCATAGAAACCTTTCTTATAAGGTAAGACGACTGCATCGGCTATACGAAAAACTTCGGAAACTTCCTCATTTGAGATATATCTCTTTAGCCAGCCAACAGATTCAGTCAACTTCTCACTTTCTATTATTTTATCGTAGTGTTTAAGTGGGGGTTCAGAAGTTCCTGCAGTATCTCCCACAATCAAAAGGAAAAAGTCATGCTTCAATTCTCCCAATGTGCTCAATAAAGTATCCAGACCTTTGTTTTCGCGAATCGTACCGAAAAACAGCAGTATTTTTTTGTCGGGGGGAACATCATATTTCTTTTTTAGGTCAATCACGTCAAGAGAGCCTTGAGGTATTTCAAAACTTCCATGAGGTATAACTCTAATCTTGTGGGAATCTATCGAACACAAACCTATTAATTCATTCACCAAAGAGTCACTGTGAACAAATAATAGATCGGCCTTTCCATATACTTTCTTTAACAGCAGCCTATCAAGCTTCCCTCCCAAGAACGCCCTATGCGGAAAAACCTCATGGACCGTCAATATGACTTTTAACCCTCTCCTCTTGAGTCTGTCTACTGTTATCCAATCAGTAAGATAAAATGGGAATAGAAGATGTACCACTTTTAGATGCCTGTCTGGTTCGAGCGTCAGTGCATTAGTGAGGTATTTCAATAAATGATACAAATACTTTATTACTTTCACTCTTAAAAAGGGAGAGCAGGTGGAAGGATCTCTTAAAATGAACCGGCAAAATCCATTGTCTTTGACATCAAGCCTTGCATTTTTCGGAAGGTAATAGATTAGCGGATAATCTTTTCTCCGCAGAGCATTGGTAAATTGCTGCAAATAAAATAGAGATCCGCCTGCCCCGTAATTGGATACTAGAGCGGTTTGAGTTTGATCGGCATTAATCGGCTTCAAAAGTATCTCTACTAACGGCGATGCTCCTTTGGAGCAATTACACGATATGTTTAATTATACATAATTAGAGTCTCAAAGTTGTACTTTCTGAGGTATATCATTACACTCTGACTTAATAAAGAACGGAGTCCTGACTTGTTCACTGGTCACCAGTCTTACTTCATATATTAAGGTCATGCACGAAAGGCATGCATTTGAGGAAGTTATTGAGCCCATCCTAACTGATTTATCTAATATGTGGATAACGACATGAAATCTGTAGGTATTGATTATTGAAACTTCCGTTGACTACAGGAAAAAAACGAAAGAATGAGATCTGTTCCTTTCCCGTTGAGCTCACTTCAAAGAAAAGGCTCCGAATTCTTGGCCGCTGTGAATTCAAAGGGGCACCCGATATCATGCATGCCCACCTCCATTTTCTCCTTGAAAATTCCTTACATATCTGGTATTTATTAGGAACAATGGCAGAGGAACGAAATATCACTGTTTCTGAGGAACACCTCAGGAATATCGAAAAAAAGGTCGACAGCCTCAAGCTCCTCATAGAAGTTTCCACGCTCATCTCTTCATCACTTGAGCTGGACGAGCTCATGCCCCTCGTCATGGAAAAGGCGAAAAATGTGATGGACGCAGAGGCGTGCTCCATCCTCTTTTACAACAGGGAGACGAACAAGCTTGAGTTCGAGGTGGCCATGTGCGATGAGAACAACAAGTCCGATATCCTGAAAAAAACCATAACCCTAGAGATGGGACAGGGCATCGCGGGCTGGGTCGCAGAAAACCGCAAGCCTCTTGTCATCGAGGATGTAACAAAAGACAGCAGGTTCTTTCAGGGTGCGGACAAGATGACCGGGTTCACCACCAAGGCCATCATTGCGGTCCCCCTTGTGGGCAGGGGAGGTCTCATCGGCGTTGCTGAGATTATCAATCCCACAAGGAAGGAATACGATCCTGATATCTTTGAGCTCCTCTGCAAGCAGTTTGCCATCGCCATCGAAAATGCGCGGTACCACAGGGACTCCATCGAGAGGGAAAGACTCAAGCAGCAGCTCGAGATCGCTTCCTCGCTCCAGCAGAGTTTTCTCCCTGCATCCCCCACACTCACAAAAGGGGATGTGACGGTCTCTGCAGTCAATATCTCTGCCACTCAGGTGGGAGGCGATATCTATGATTTCATCGAGCCCTCTGAAGGCACCCTGGGTGTGCTTATAGGTGATGTCTCGGGCAAAGGGATATCCGCAGCCCTCTATATGGCAAAATTTATCAGTGAATTCAGATATGTATGCCACAAGATAGACACCCCCGATCTCGCACTGAACCGGTTGAATTCCCTTGTCTCGGGCACTCCCAGGGGAATGTTCCTGACCGCCATTTACGCAATAGTGGACACGAGGACAGGAAGTCTTCGCCTTTCTGTTGCAGGACATCCGCCCCTTCTCCTGCTCTCCAGGGGGGAGGTCACGGTGGTGAGTCTGCCCTCAGGTCCTCCGCTCGGTATCCTCCCCACAGAATACCCTGCAACCACCCTGATCCTCGAAAAAGGAGACCGCATCCTCTTCCTTACTGACGGCGTGTTTGACGCAAAGAACAAGGCAGGTGAGAGAATGGGCTTCGAAACGATCACTAAGTTCGTAAAGAGCCAGATGCAGGCCGATGAACTTATCCACAGGATTGTTGATTACGTGAACGACTTTTCAAAGGGCACAGAGAGGGCTGACGATCTCACCCTGGTGGAAATACGGCGGCATGCGTAAGCGTGGATGAAGGACTGCGCTGTCATTACGATCCCCTCAGATCCCAAGTACCTCTCGGTAATCAGGTCGGTCACGGTCACCATGGGAGGCCTTTGCAGGATGACTGATTCGGTGATAGAGGATATGAAGCTTGCCGTTGACGAGGCGTGTGCCAACGTAATCAAGCATGCATACAGGGGAGACACCCACCAGAAAATTGTGGTAAAATTCAAGCTCAGAAAGAACGAGTTCGAGGTGATCATCGAGGACAACGGCATTAAGGCCCAGCCGGGATTGATCGCAGGGAGGAACCTTGAGGAGGTAAGACCTGGAGGGCTCGGCATCCATTTCATCAAGAGGACATTTGATGTCTTTCAGTTCGATGAAAAGAAAACAAAAGGGAACAGGCTCAGGCTCATACGGCATATAGGGGGAGACAATGAAGATCGAAGTCTCGGACAGCAAAGGGCTTAAAGTAATTTCGGTTTCAGGGGACATCGACATGTATTCTTCCCCTGATCTGAGAAAGCAATTGATGCTGCTCGTCCACAAAAAGGTTTCGCCCCTGCTCGTGGACTTCAGGGGGGTCTCTTACATCGACAGCTCCGGCATCGCAACCTTTGTAGAGGGATTGAAAAACATGATGACCTACGGGGGAAAACTGCGACTCATCGGAATCCCCGAAAAGATTATGGAGATCTTCTGCTTTGCAAAGCTGGACAGGGTCTTTGAGATTTACGGAACCTTTGACGATGCCTGCCATAACTGACACCCTTTTCGGATTTATCGGGAGAAAAGCCTCCTCAGCATTCAGGGACCTCCATGACGCCTCAAAGCTGATCAACGATACCTTCTACTGGACCTTCGTCTCTCCCTTCAGAGGAAAGGCGATACGGGTGAAG
>DASPUA010000383.1:0-5399 GCA_035623135.1 Thermodesulfovibrionales bacterium
CCGCAATCTCGACCTTGAGGGCGTCGTCAATGATCAGGGCCCTCAATTCTCTGTCCCCAACTGTAATAAATTCACACGCAAGATCAAACTTCACCCCATTCTCAAGGTTCGTCCGTATCATCTCTATGCCCTTTCGGTAGGCACGGTTGTCTTCTTCGCTGAATTGTCTGGGCGGCATTGTTGATTATAGCATACGCGCGAGTGTGCACCCTGTGCGGGAATGGGACCATTAAAAGAATTTATATCAAATCTCTTGACATCACTCTCTGCACAGGAAAAGAATAAGAACACCAACTGATTCGTTATCCTATGGGGTGGGAGGTGTGGGTTTGTGAGCGAGAGGGAAGGGGAACCAGGACAGGAAACAGCCGGAAGCTGCGCGGAGACCCCGGCATTGGTTCCCATCTGCGCATGGTGCAAGAAGATAAGGAATGAGCGTGCGGGATGGGAGGATATGGAGCTCTATTTTACCAGGGTGGGGTTAGGTGAGTTCACCCACTCCATCTGTCCGGCATGTGCCGAGAAGATATTCTCCAAGAGGGTCTATCTCGAAAGTTACCAGACTGTCTGCAAGGCCATAAGTAGGAGTCTCGCCCTTGACGAGGTGCTGAACGTCATCGTGACGAACGTCGTGAAGGTGATGAATGTGAAGGCGAGCTCCCTCAGACTCCTGAACAAGGAGACTCAGCAGCTGGAGCTCGTCGCCTGTCATGGGCTGAGCGAGCAGTATGCGCACAAGGGGCCCGTAGTGTACGATGGAAGCATTGTGGACGCATTGGCAGGGAAGCCGGTCTCCATATACGATATCACTGCAGACGAAAACGCAAAGTACAAAAGAGAAGCTATGGAAGAGGGCATACGGAGTATCCTCTCTATACCCATGCGTTTCGGGGAGGAGGTGATCGGGGTGCTCAGGATGTACACCTCTGAACCGACGGAATATGTGGATGAGGACCTGAAATTTGTGGCAGCCATTGCCGAGCAGGCAGCCATTGCTATTGTAAATGCGAGGGTTTTTGAAAAAACCGTTTCAAAGGAAAAAGAGTACCTCAGGGTCTTCCAACAAGTCACCAGAGCGGTGAGCTCATCTCTCCAGCTGGAAGAAGTACTGAATATGATTGTGAGGACCCTTCCCGAGGTTATGGGGCTCAAGGCGGCAACAATACGGCTTCTGGACCCTTCGGGGACCCACCTCTCTCTTGCCGCGGCTCATGGGCTGAGTGAAAGATATCTCAGCAGAGGACCGGTGGACATGGAAGAAAATATCAAGGAGGCACTGGCAGAAAAACCGGTTGCGATCCATAATGTTTCGAAGGACCCGAGGGTCTATTACCGCAAGGAGGCCGAGGAGGAAGGAGTAAAGAGCATGCTCACGTTGCCCATTATCGCACGGGGGAAGGTAATAGGGATCCTGAGGCTCCTTACGGCCCACCCGAGGCACTTCAGCCCCCAGGACATCGATTTTTCGGCAGCCCTTGCAGAGCAGTGCGGCACTGCCATAGAGAATGCGAGGATGTACGAGAGGCAATATGCGGAGGCCAGGTATCTCAAAGCCCTGCAGGACATCGCTAAGGCAGTAAGTTCAACATCGAATGTGCGTGAGGTCATGGAGATGATCGTGACCAGGATAGCCCATGCGATGAATACCGATGCAGCCACCATCAGGCTCCTTGACCCTTCACGCAAAAAACTCGAGCTCGTTGCTTCTTACGGATTGAGCGAAAAATATCTGAACAAGGGACCGGTGGATGCGGAAGAGAGTGTGGCAGACGCCCTGAAAGGAAAACCGGTTGCGATTTATGATGTCTTCTCAGACCGGAGGATCGTGTATAAAACAGAAGCGGCAGATGAGGGTATCCGCAGTATGCTTGTAATTCCCATAATCTTCAGGGGGAGGGTGATCGGAGTGCTCAGAGCTCTCACCAAGGGGGAATACAGGGTGTTTCAGCGTGGTGAGATTGAATTTGCCACCTCTCTTGCCGAACAGGCAGCCATTGCCATAGACCATGCAAAGGCGTCCTCACCGAACGTGTAACGATTCAATCCTCGCTCCTTATGGAGCAACGTCATGGGAACCGCCGGTGCCTTCCATCTTATCCGAAGCAGCGGCTTCCTCGTCCTTAAGGATGCGCTCCTTGGCATTGATCACACGGCTTAATGACACCCCCAGCTTCATGGCAAGCTGCCTTAATGGTATCTTCTTCGAGAAGTGCATCTCGGAAACAATGGCTTTCAACGCGCTGGTGAGAACGACCTCTCTGAGTTCCTGTTCTTTGATCGCTACGAGCGAGCATGCCTGGTCAAAGGACATCCCCTGCTCCACCCCTTCTTTGATAAGTGCAACGGAGTGCATGGGGAAGGCAAGACTCTCTCTCTGTTGTGTACTGCGTTCACTTTTCATGACAGTTGACGTCCGACGCCCTCGGCAAGGGGAGGCATCCATATTGTATCATGTTCTCCTTTTTGAATACAATACGCATAGTGATGAAAACCGGTAGCGTTATGAAGGCAAGGTCTGAATGACCACAAGGGTTGTGTGTGCGGGAACCTTTGACCATCTTCATCCCGGACATATCAGTTTTCTCAACCAGGCAAAGGCATTAGGCGACGAGCTTATTGTCATTGTTGCCCGGGACGAAACGGTCAGGAGGATAAAAGGGATCACTCCAGATCATGACGAACAGAACCGCAGACACAAGGTGGAACAGACAGGAATCGCTGACAGGGTCGTCTTGGGCAATCAGACTGAGGACATCTTTTTCATTCTCCGCACGCTCTCCCCTGACATTGTGGCCCTGGGGTATGACCAGCGGATATCGGAGGAAACGATCACGGGGGAGTTCCCTGGATGCAGGGTGATTCGTCTGGAGCCCTTTCATCCAGAGAAATTCAAATCTTCGTTTTACCGGTCCGAACAGTGATTCTGACTCTTTGGAGAAACACTGTCAACGCTTGGGGAAGGCGGCATCTTCTGATCCCGAGACGGGATCACGCAAGGTTATGAAGGAGTGTCGCCTGAGGAAATGACAAGGAGTGCCCGGCATTCAAAGGTCTTCCCGTTCATTTCTACCATTGCTTTTTCGTACGCCTTTCTGATCTTTTTCATCTTTATGCCCAGGAGAAGACCAAGGTCGACGCATGCCCTGTAGAGGGAACCTGTTTCCAATGGGATGACTTTCAGGTGGTGTGATGTTGCCCTGTATTTTTCAGAGAGTTCAGAGAGGGTTCCCCCATCCGACTTTTTTTCTGCTCCCGGGTCGTCCAGAATCGGCATAATGGTAAGGGCGCCATGAGAGGGGTGCGGCTCTTCAGGGCTGATGATAAGCCGTTTGCCGGCTTTCTTGAAAAAGGTCCTGAAGAACTGGGATTCGCTATCCTCCTTAGCAATACGATCCAATACGATATTAATGGCCGCCTTCTTTTTGGTGAGCACGTATTCTCTCAGCCTTTCGGTCTTCTCATCAAAATTGGCGCTCACCATATCTCTTAACTCCTTCAGATACTCCCTGCTCGGTGCCTTTATTTTCTTAAGGGATCTTTTTCCGTATAGTCCCACGAGAGTGTAGAAAAGGTCCCTACGGAGGAGGCTCTTCAGGACTGCACCGTATGAATAAAAATGGGCCATGGCTTTAAAGGTTTCGGTGTGGAGTTCAAAGGCGGTCATGAGTGTGGGCTCAAAGACCGCATGGTGTGCATCATACCTGGCCCAGTCTTTGTGGATGATACGGCCTTGTCTCATAAGTTCATCGAACACGGGGGTGCCAGGGAGCGGCGTGAGCATCATGAATTGCACGGAATTGATATTGAGACGTCTCGCAAACTTCTGCGTGCTCCTGATGGTCTCGATGTCATCTGCATCCCCGCCAAACACAAACATCCCGTGTATGCGGATGGATGCCCTATGGAGCTTCCCGATACACTCAACGATATCACTCACGTTTTGTTTCTTATTAAAGAGGGAGAGGGTACGGGGATTTATGGACTCAAATCCCACGAAGACCATGAAGCATCCTGCACGGGACATAAGGGAAAGGAGTTCGTCGTCCCTTGCAATATCCGTACGCACCTGGGCTGACCATTCCAGGGGAATCCCCTCGGCGATAATTCTTCTGAGAAGGGTCTTTGTCCGCTCTTTATTTGCAGCGAAATTGTCATCAATGAAAAATATATGGGTGTTTCTTGAAGCAGCTTGCCTGATTTCTTCCACGACCCTGTCAACTGACTTAAAGCGGTACTGTCTTCCGAACATCCCGATTACTGAACAGAACTTACAGCCAAAAGGACAGCCCCGTGAGGTCGCGATCGGGATTATGGTTCTCTTCCCCCAATCGTGCACTAGACTGAAATCAGGGATGGGCGCTGAATCCAGGTCCCGGACAAGGGGACGATCAGGATTATGCACAACACCCAAGCCCTTTCTGAAAGAGAGGCCCTGTATGTCGTCAAGGGGGATTCCTGACTCCAGGTGCCGCACAAGTTCCACAATGGTCTCTTCCCCCTCACCCCTTACCACGTAGTCGGCGTGTTTCAAGCTTTCTTCCGGCAAGAATGTGCAATGGGGGCCTCCCATGACCACGGGAATGCCCATGGTACGGAATCTTTGCGCGAGTTTGAATGCCCTTGGGGCAGTGGAGGTGATGGATGAAATACCGATGAGGTCAGCCCCTTTGAGCATCTCCCAGTCCGGCTCTGAGATATCTTCAATAAAGGCTTGGGTGTGATAGCCCTTGTGCTTCAGGATGGTGGAGAGGAGGATCGTTCCCAGACGGGGCAGAGGTGTCCTGCTGTAGATGTGAGCCCCCGGAGACTTCGGTTCGATAAAATAAATATTCTTGATGTATCCCCCTAATACATATGCCTGCTAGGTGCAAGGAATCAGCTTCGCACATCCGCTGCATGTGAGAGTGTTTTTAGGACTTTCTAGATGCTTTCCCCTTTGCCGCAGGCTTTTTCTTTGCGGTGGCCCTTTTCT
The DNA here is from genome assembly GCA_035623135.1 of Thermodesulfovibrionales bacterium. Lineage (GTDB taxonomy): Bacteria > Nitrospirota > Thermodesulfovibrionia > Thermodesulfovibrionales > UBA9159 > DASPUA01. The sequence continues at coordinate 4,973 of DASPUA010000383.1, forward strand.
TCGCACCCTTCTTAGCCACTTTCTTGACTGTTTTCTTCTTGGGACGTGCAGGTTTTTTCTCTTTAGTAGCTATCTCTGCCACTTCTATTCCGCAGCAATAAATGGGGCTAAGCTCAGATTCCAGAGATTCCGTCACGACAATCTCCGAACCGCACTGCGTGCACTCATAGGTGACTATCTTTGGCATGTCTCTTCCTCCTTGCTTCAAATTAGATAAGATGCATGTGAGCTAGTATATCATTTTTTGTATGTCTGAATCCACGAGGGGCATTCTTCGGAAAGGGTCCCCGGCTTCTCCGCTCTGTAACAGGGCTTCTCCGAAGAGAGAAAGTTGTTGACAATGCGTGTGATGTTTGGTAGGATTTTTTTGATTACAAAGGATTCTACGGCATCCACCTGGGATGCTAAAAAATGTAAAGGAGGGAGA
>DASPUA010000384.1:0-2375 GCA_035623135.1 Thermodesulfovibrionales bacterium
CGTGATTCCTCAGATGCCTTGTCAAACCCCTGGTATCAATATCCTGAATACCCACAATTCCGTATTTTCTTAAATACTCAGTGAGGCTTATGGATGACCGCCAGTTCGACGGAAAGTCACACGCCTCTTTTACGATGAATCCCTCTGCCTTTATTCCTCCTCTGGACTCTGTGTCTTCTTCATTCACCCCGTAATTGCCTATCTGGGTATAGGTCATGGTGACGATCTGTCCCTTGTATGATGGGTCGGTCAGGATTTCCTGATATCCTGTCATTGAGGTATTAAAGACCACCTCACCTATGGTCTCCCCCTCTGCTCCAAAGGATACACCCTCAAAGACCGCACCGTCTGAGAGGACAAGCATCGCCTTATTCATGCACCCTCCCCTTGCATATGGTGATCACCGGCATGCCTTTCAGCATCCACCCTTCAAAGGGGGTATTCTTCCCTTTGGAAACGAACTTCCCGGGATCAACCCCGTATTCTTTATTCAGATCCAGGATCGTGATATCTGCGTCAGCACCTGGCTTCAGCGAACCTTTGTCTAAGCCCAAAATAACGGCGGGGTTCTTCGCCATTTTTTCGACGAGTTGCGCGAGGGTCAGCACTCCATGCTCAACGAGTCTCAGGCTTATCCCGATTGCGGTCTCGATCCCTGATATGCCTGAAGGGGCCTGGTCAAATTCGCGCAGTTTTTCGTCCCTGTGGTGAGGGGCATGGTCAGTGGCAATCACATCAATGGTGCCGTCTTTTAATCCCTCCTTTAGTGCGTCCACATCCTCCTGTCTCCTCAGGGGCGGATTGACCTTTGCGTTGGTGTTATACCCCTCCACTTCTTTTTCCGTAATGCTGAAATAATGGGGACATGTTTCAGCGGTTACCTGTATCCCCCGTGCTTTTGCCTCCCTGATCAATCTCACGGAACCTGCCGTGGAAACATGGGCGATGTGGAGCCTTCCCTTAGCGAGGCCTGCAAGGGCAATATCTCTGCCGACCATTGCCTCTTCTGCCTCAGGGGGAACTCCCCGCAGCCCAAGTGTCACAGATAAGAGGCCTTCATTCATCACCCCTCCCTCTGAGAGGTTGAGATCCTCGCAGTGAGAAATAATGGGGACATTGAATGCCCTGGAATACTCCAGCGCCCTCCGCATCACCAGGCTGCTCATCACCGGCCTGCCGTCATCAGAAAATGCCACACACCCTTCCGCGTACATAATCCCCATCTCTGCAAGCTCCTCGCCCCTCTGTCCCTTGGTGATGGCACCAATGGGATACACGGTGCATTCCCCTTCCTGGATCGCCTTTCTGATGATGAAATCCGTCACGCTTGAATTGTCGTTCACCGGGTTTGTATTGGGCATTGTGCACACCGAGGTAAATCCGCCCTTCACTGCAGCCATGGTTCCAGTTTTTATAGTCTCCTTGTATTCGAATCCAGGCTCCCTCATGTGGGTATGTATGTCGATCAGACCAGGAAGCACATGGAGTCCTGAGGCATCAATGGTCCGGAAGCCCTGAAGCCAGGAGAGTTTCCCCTCCGCATTCCTTCTGCCCTTTTGCGCCAGACTGATTTCCTTTATCCTGTTGTTCTCTATAACCAGGTCACCCTTTCCGTCAATCCCCTGGGACGGGTCTATAATATGACCGTTCTTAATAAGCAGATTCATTCCTTCATCCCCGCAAGAAGGTACAACACAGCCATCCTCACCGCAAGGCCGTTGGTGACCTGTTCAAGAATAACCGACCTCGGACTGTCCGCGATCTCCGATACTATCTCCACTCCCCTGTTCATAGGTCCCGGATGCATAACGATAGCATCCTTTTTTGCCATGGAAAGCCTCTCTGTGGTGAGTCCCCAGTATCTGGCGTACTCGAGAGTTGAGGGGAAAAACCCCCTGCCCTGTCTCTCCATCTGGATCCTGAGCATCATCACCACATCAGTATCCCGCAGACCTTCTTCCATATCATGGAACACCCTGACTCCCACTGATTGCATCTCCAGAGGGACAAGGGTGGGAGGACCGATGAGCCTCACCTCAGCGCCGAATTTTGTGAGGAGATAGCAGTCAGATTTTGCCACCCTGCTGTGAAGGACATCGCCCACTATTGCAACAATGAGGCCCTCAAGTCTCCCCGTCTTTTCCTTCATGGTAAAGGCATCAAGGAGCGCCTGGGTGGGATGCTCGTTGATCCCGTCGCCCGCATTGATCACAGAGGCGTGGATATGCGTTGAGACGAGATGCGGCACCCCTGATGATGGGTGGCGTATGACCATAAACTCAGCGCCGAGGGCCTGCACATTAAGAGCAGTATCGATAATGCTCTCCCCCTTCACCACACTGCTCGTGGTCACCGCGAAGTTCACCACGTCCAGG
>DASPUA010000385.1:0-4055 GCA_035623135.1 Thermodesulfovibrionales bacterium
GCAGAAAAATCAGACCCTTCGTGGATATTGGAACTATGCGCTATGATTTCATCATAGTCACCTCCTACCTCAGGAGAGAGGAAATCTATGGCGAACTGCTCACTGGTGGGGCGGACATGAAAAGCGTTAGGGTCATCTCTCCCGCAATACGCCATGACGCTTCGCTTTAAGAATATATCGGAGGGCGCTCTCAGCCACAGAACATGGAGACCCTGAACAAAGTGGACATGGAATTTCTCATGAATATGCTGCCCTTGGGAGTGTTCGTTTTTGATGAAAACATGGGAGTCGTATACTGCAACAGGAATGCAGAGAAATTTATCAATCGCTATGAAATTCCCCAGGAAATTACTTCCGTTGGCAAGAGGATGCTGAAAGCATTCGCAACCGGAAGGATGAAAGAACTCTTTCCCGGGGAAATTTACATATACAAAAAGTTTGACGATTCCCCGAGCAGCTGGACTTTCAAACTCAATTTTTATGAGAGAACGAGACCCTTTGTCTGCGTATTTTTTACCGAGGATGCCCTCTCCAGCAAGCTGAGCCTAAACGAAATAAGGTCACAGTACAGGCTCACAAGGAGAGAAATGGATGTGCTGAGGCGTATGCTGAACGGAGACAAAAATACGGAAATCGCTGAAGACCTCCAGATATCAGAACAGACCGTGAAAGATCATCTCAGCAATATTTATATGAAATGCGGCGCTGAAAACAGATTCGCCCTGCTCTCCGTTTTCCTTAACCTGCCAGGGCAGGGTGTGTCCCCTGACAGTGGTCCCGTAACATTTTCTTCTCAGTCTTAATTTCCGGCAGAGAGGTGTGCCGTCCATATCATTGTTTTAATTATATTAATTTTGGTTTAGAGGGATGATTTCTTCGTAAAGACGATAGAAGACGTCATATCTCCATTCTCCTTTACTAAACACGCACTCGATCTGCTCAAAAAAAAGGAGGCTTTAATGTTTCTTGCAATTTTGTATTTCCTTTGGACAACGGGGGAAGGAGACATTACGAAACAGTATGCTCACCTCATACCTGGGATGCTGGATTTACTATACAAGTGACACCTGATCAAACTCCAGCGATAGCCCTTGATACCACAAATGATTTAAACCCATGGTACGGCATTACAAACGCTCTAGCGTGCCCCCCAAATTGCTTGACTAATTGAAGAGGCAAGTGCTATGTTCATCATATGAACATGTGGGACAGTCGATGCCAATAGAAGCGTGCTCATCATGCCCCGCGCCATGCAAGCACAGTATGGTTGTAAGAAAACATATCCTCACAAGATGAACTGATGAAACGCAATTGGTATAAATGCCTGGCCGGTTTTTATTGACCCAAAGGCAGTAGCGTGTACAATCGCATAGCGCATAGTGCTATGGGTAAAAGCATAAACGCTATGCCCTCTGCTCTTTTCGCCCTCCATGTGCTGTGCGTGCGACAATGAACGTGAGCAATTTTAAATTAAGAATTCAGGATTTTGAAATTTGGAAAGGAGCGATTGAGAGTTGATTCTTCACATGAGGGCTCTGGTGTGAGAGCGCTGTGTGGAGAGCTGATCGCTGAATGGTAATGGTTGAGAGCTTATTCATATCATGTATTGAGAAGCTTATCCTCGTCGCTGCTGAAGCAGGCGCAGCCATCAGCGAGGTCTACCATACAGAATTCAATGTTTCCTATAAGGAAGACCGTTCGCCGCTCACCCTGGCAGACCAGCGCTCCCATGCCATAATCCTGGGCTGCCTCAGCGAATTTTCCCCCCACTTCCCGGTCCTCTCCGAGGAGGGAAAAAATATCCCATACGAAGAAAGAAAGGTATGGGAATATTTCTGGCTCGTTGATCCCCTCGACGGGACAAAGGAATTTGTAAAAAGAAACGGTGAATTCACGGTCAATATAGCCCTTATCCGTGGCAATAAGCCAGTGGCAGGGTTGATTTACATCCCTGAAAAGAAAACATATTATTTTGCGGCTGAGAGCGTCGGCGCATATAAATTGGTGTGTAACGATACTCCTTTCCTAGCGCTTTCCTATGATAATGTGCTCAAAAAGGCCCAGAGACTTTCTTCGCAGAGCAGAATAATAGGCAACGGCATGCCAATCACCATAATTGGAAGTCGCTCGCATGCATCAAAGGAGTTCGAAGAGTTCATTAAGGCGATGAAGCATAAATACCCGGATGTGACAACCCTTTCCGCAGGCAGTTCACTGAAGTTCTGCCTTGTGGCTGAGGGAGCCGCTGATATCTACCCACGCTTTGGACCCACAATGGAGTGGGACACGGCAGCAGGGCAGTGTATCGTGGAAGAGTCCGGAGGAGTGATCGTTGACATGACGGGAAAAAGACTCACCTATAATAAAGAGAGCCTTCTGAACAGCGACTTTGTCACCTCTTGTTCCGAATCACTCGTGCGAGACTTGATGCTGGTTACTGCTTATTGACGGTTGATAGCTAATTGCTCACGGCTTATAGCTGATGGCTAATGGGTAATTGCTGATATCTTTATTGCTGAAAAAACAAGAAGGAGAAATCAATGAGCGAAAGACATGTAGTATGGCATGAGTGTCTTGTAAAAAGGTCGGACAGAAACAGCCTTAATAAACACAAAAGCGGGCTTGTATGGTTCACCGGCCTCGCTGCCTCGGGGAAATCCACCATTGCCCATGCAGTGGAAAAAGAACTGTACGACAAAGGAATAAGGACTTATGTCCTGGATGGCGACAATGTGAGGCACGGACTGAACTCGAACCTCGGATTCAGCCCTGAAGACAGGAAGGAAAACATCCGGAGGATCGGTGAAATGGCGAGACTGATGGCAGATGCGGGGATAGTCGTTTTTACCGCCTTCATATCCCCTTACAGGGAAGACAGGGATACAGTGAGAAAGCTTTTTGCAGGAGACCATTTCTATGAGGTCTTTGTGAAGTGCTCCCTTGAGGAATGCGAAAGACGCGACCCAAAGGGACTTTACAAAAAGGCCCGTGCCGGCATCATAAAGAACTACACCGGCATTTCTTTGCCCTATGAAGAACCGCTCGCTCCCGAGCTGGTGGTGGACACCGAGCTTCTTACCATAGAGGAATCAGTCAATCAGGTCATTGACTTTCTCTGCGAAAAGAAACTTGTATAAGGCGGGCATTCGCTGTCAGCTGTCGGAAAACTTTTGTTATAATGGAAATAAAGATATCTCGACACGCAAGACTCAGCGCATATCCCGTCTGGGGAGGGCGTTATGACCAGCAAGCAAATGGCGGTGATTATATGAAACTGATAGACAAGATCCGGGCTAAGAACGCCCGGATCGGGATTATTGGTCTTGGGTATGTGGGACTTCCCCTTGTGATCGAATTCTGCAAGGCGGGATTTAAGGTAACCGGCTTCGATGTCGACAGGAAGAAGGTGGATTTGCTAAACAAGGGCAGGAGTTATATCAAACATATCGATGCAGAACGAATAACTCAGTACAAGGGTTCGTTCACTCCAACAGCGGACTTCTCAAGATTGTGCGACATGGACTGCATAGTCATTTGTGTGCCCACCCCGTTGAATAAGTATCGGGAACCGGATATGTCCTATGTCTTCAGTACAACGGAAACCATAGCGAAATATCTGAGGAAAGAACAACTCATTTCCCTCGAGTCCACAACCTATCCAGGCACTACTGATGAAGACATGAGGGCAATTCTCGAAAAGGGCAATCTTAAGGCAGGCAAAGACTTCTATCTCGCTTTTTCTCCGGAACGCGAAGACCCTAACAATAAGGACTTCTCTACCAGCACAATCCCCAAAGTAGTGGGCGGCTATACAAAGAACTGCCTTGAAATCGCCAGGGCACTCTATGATACCATCGTAGTGAAAACGATACCCGTTTCATCGACGAAAGTGGCTGAGGCAACCAAACTGCTCGAAAACATTTACCGCTCGGTCAACATAGCCCTAGTGAATGAGTTAAAGGTTCTGTTTGACAGAATGGGAATTGATGTGTGGGAGGTGATTGAAGCCGCCAAGACAAAGCCCTTCGGTTTTCAGGCGTTCTATCCCGGGCCCG
>DASPUA010000386.1:0-4316 GCA_035623135.1 Thermodesulfovibrionales bacterium
TTCTCTTTGTGATTAATCACTTCACCGATGTCCAGCACCTTCTCGTTAATGATACCGCCCCTTGAATCGCTCACTGCGATGACTTTGTAGCCCTTTTCATAAAGGATGCGGGCAGCATTTTCTCCCACATGCCCGAATCCCTGGACAACCACCCTCGCATTGGATTGGACCATTGTCTTCCTCTTCATGGCCTCTTCCAAGATGTAAATTCCTCCAAGAGAGGTGGAGTAGCTCCTTGCCCTGCTTCCTGCAAGATCAAGCGGCTTTCCGGTCACTATTGACGGCACATGTTCTCCCCTAATCCGTTCATACTCGTCAAGTATCCAGACCATAATCTGCTCATCGGTATACACATCAGGAGCAGGGATGTCCTTAAAAGGGCCGATGAAATTCCCGATGGCCCGGATGTATCCCCTCGTAATCTGTTCGAGCTCGTTTTTGCTCAATTCCTTGGGATTCACCACCACGCCCCCCTTTGAACCTCCAAAGGGAATGTTCACCACCGCGCACTTGAGCACCATCAGAAACGCAAGGTCCCTCACATGGTCAATCGTGAGTTCAGGATGGAACCTTATTCCGCCCTTGGTGGGACCTCTCGCGTCATTGTACTGCACCCTATACCCCACAAACATCCTTGTCTTCCCTGAATCCATCCTCACAGGAAAATGGACCACAAATGAGCGTCTCGGCATGGCAAGCAGTTCCAGTTCGTCAGACGTAAGTCCCAGTTCCGCGTAAATCGTCCCTAACTGGGCCAGGGACAGCCGAGACCGCATTTTATCATCCGCATGTATCTGGTCGTGGTTCTTAGGTGACATTCCTTCCCTCCTTCATCTTCCGAAGATCCCCTTCAGCAGGTCCTGGGGCTTTGATGGCTGCTTTTCTTTGTTCGATGGTTCTTTCAGGAGCTGTTTTTCAATTTCACCCTTGATCCCTCTTTCAAACACTTTTTCCATGGCGGCTGAATTCAGTTTCACCAAAGGTTTATCCACAGTCCCTGTGATCTTCAATGGAATAGTGGTCCAGCCCTTTTCATCTTTCATATATCCGGTGATCCTTGCGGTCGGAAGCCTTGAGCCCAATGCCGGCGAGATCTTAAGGTCTGCGATAACATCAATTCTCTCGTCAAACCCAATGGTGCCTGAAGGGTTCAGATTAAGCTGACTTGAATTCAGGGTGCCCTCCAGATTGATCTTCTGGTTGTTGACAGTGAAACGAAACTGTGAGTTCTCAAAATGGGGACTCTTGAGCTCAGAAAGGCCGGTAATGACTGACATTGCGTCCATGAGCGCTGAGCTTTTCACCTCACATCTGCTCAGATCCAGAAGCCCCTTGCCTGTGAGCGTCTTTTTTATTGTCGACGCAGCATCAGCGTCCTTTGAGTTCCCGCTGAATCGGAAATTCCCCTTAAAACTCCCCTCTGTTTTTACCCCCTCTCCCCCTGAGAAATGCATCATAACCGGGTCAATGGTCATTACACCGCCACTGTACCGATAATTCGTACGGAAGTCTTTTATCGCATAGCCCTTATAGTGGGCAGTTTCAAGCCTGATTTCTCCTGCTGCCTTGATTTTTGGTGCTTGCTCTTCACGCCCCTTTTCTCCTTTTCCGGAGGCTGTCTCCTTCCCCTTCACCACTTGCATATCACTCTTTTTCCCGCTGCCAGCGGGGATTATCCTGTCAAGGGTGAGTTCCCTGGCAGAGATATTAAGGGTAATATCGGGTGATTTGAGGTAATCCTTCACATTCCCCTCAATCTTTATACTTTCCTTGCCTGCAAGGGTCGTAAGCTTTATGGATGCCTCTTCATTGCTCGCCTCTATTTTGCCTGAAGTATTTGTCTGGATACCATTCAAGGTGGCCTGCATATTCTTTAGATTCAGAAAGCCCGATGCCTTCATCTCCTTCATGTCCGTGCCAAGAGACAGCTTTAATCCCGCATCGGCGTCCGCTACAATATCCGGGATGGTTTTTTCGCTGTCAGTGAATTCGAGTCGTGCATTCCGTATGTCAATCCTGTCTGCAGAGATCGACAAAGGAAGCCCTTTGCCTTTCTCAGTTTCAGGCATTGGAGCCGTTTTGGCTGTCCCGACCTTCTTTCCCGTGAGATCGCTGAAGTTGTATGTGCCATCCTTTTCCCTTCTCACAAAAATGGTGGGAGATATCAACTCCACCCTGCGTATAACCAGTTGCTTTCTTAGTAATGGCCACAGCTGATAGTCAAGCACAAATTCATCCGCCTTAATAAAATCCTTATTCCCGTCGTGTTCCTTGAGCATGATTCCCTTGACCACGATTCCCCTGAAAAGTGAAACTTGAATCTCGTTAATGTTCAGCTTCCTGCCGGTGGCCTGTTCCACCCTCGGTATAATGAGGGACTTCAGCGTCTCGCTCTTCAGGTAGGTCCTCACCAGGATACTCAGGCCCAGGAAAAGGACAAAGACGAGGCCAATGAATATGGCTGCTGCCCATACGAATTTCTTTTTCATTTGGTCCTCCCTCTCTCACGCCGGTAAACGACAGGCGTCTGCCGAGTGCGTAGAGATTCTACACGCTATACTACAAGCTTCTTTCTTGACTGCATAAGGGCCTGAACAGGCTTAAGTCCATAGGGACTTCCCTGCTCAATCGCAGTGAGCACCGTTCCTCCGCCAGTGAAAAAATAGTATTGGGCATTGTCCATTACAGAAAGGTAAAGGCCGGGACAGAGGTTCTTGAATTCCTGGAGCGTATCTCCACCTCCGTACATCTTCATCGCATTTCTGTTATGGTCTATGGTAGTGTCGAGGGCCTGGGAGCCCTCAATGAAATAAGGCGTGTATCCCATGACTGCGTTCACAAATGTGGTCCTGGCCGACCCTATCGCTTCTGCGACCAAGGCATCTTCAAAGGACCGAGGGTCGATATCGAGGATATACCCGTATGAATTGCCGGACTTTAAATCCCTTATGGATATGGTCCTGTACTTCCCTTCAATGCGACCGTCCAGCGCGTCAGACTCAACTATATAGGGCAGCTCAACGATCTTTCTGTGCACTCTGTCCTTTTCCACAAGCTCTTTTGCGAGCGCAATATCCTCATCGGTCACCCCTTTTATCCTTACATGGTATTTCGCACAGAGAAAGGTGTTGTAGATAACGCCGCCCAAGATGAGACGGTCCACCTTTTCATAGATGGCATAAAGGGGACCTATCTTTGTGTCGTATTTTGCGCCAGCCACCACTGCCACAAATGGTCGTTGAGGATTGAGCACGCTGTTCAGGTGCATAATCTCCTGTTGCATCAGAAACCCGGCGTATGAGGGGAGATAGTTTGTGATGTTGTAGGTAGATGCATGGGGTTGCCATGAACCGAAGGCATCATTGATATAGATGTCAGCCAGTCCTGCAAGCTGAACGCTGAGATGCTCCCTGACTTCCCCTTCAGCCTCCTCTCCCTGAAACCATCTCGTGTTTGGGAGATAGATCCCCCCTATCCTTCTCTCCTTGAGCTCTCTGATGGCGAGATTAATGGAGGTGTCGATTCCTGTGATCCCCTTTTCCGGATCAATGGGAAATGCAGGGATGTGGAACCTTGTATGGAGCTTCTGCTCCAGGTACTGGACAATGGCCTCAATAGATTCATCGGGCCTGCAAAGTATTTTCCCCGTCTTTTTGTCCTTCGGTCTTCCCACATGGGTCATCATTATGGGCCTGCCTCCCCTTTCCACAATATGGAAGAGGGTTCCTAGAGTGCGGTCTATTCTGTAAGGGTCCCTCACCTCTCCTCCCTTAACCACATTGTGGTCAAAGCGGACAAGAACCGTTTTACCGTTGAGGTCAGCATCTTGAATCAGGGGCAGGTCCTGATGTAAGGAGCTATTTTTCATTATTAACAAGAGTATTGCGCATCCCAGAATGAATGTCAAGGCTGATTGAGGGGTTCTGTTCATCATGTTGGCAGGGAAGCGCCAGCTTAACTACAGAAGGTAATGTACGGGGCACCCAGGAAAATGTAACGCCGACTTCTTTACAAAGGGGGAATGTGAATGAAAAAGTGGTGCCTGCTCACTCTACTCAGCGGTTTGTACATCTTGAGACATACAGCTTGAGACTTTTACGTCTAAACCTCACGTCCTACGACTTTACAACCTTTCTGCCGAGTTGCGAGGAGCAAGGCCACCACTTTGGTGAGCTGCTCTTGATTCATTTATACGCCTGTTTGGAGCAATTGTCAAGTTTTATTTGTGAGCGCGAATTGACTCACAAATAATGTTACCGTAGACAGAAGTTAAAAGGATCGTTGACTCATAATGCATGTTACCGAGAAAAAACATG
>DASPUA010000387.1:0-3069 GCA_035623135.1 Thermodesulfovibrionales bacterium
GGTAAGAATCTCTTGTGCGTAAGTGTTGCTCACCGTGGTGATCACGTCTGACGCAATCAGCCCTGCCTTGAGAAAATTAACCCTTCCGTAAAATTCGATGCCCTCAGGATTAAACCACTCTGCAGGGAGACCGGTGAGAAGAAGAGAGGAAGCATCAAACAGCCCCTGATATCCGAGATTGTGAATGGTGATAAGGGTCGCCGTCCTGCGAAACAGGTCATTATGGTAAAGTGTTCTCATATAAAGGGGCACGAGGCCCGTCTGCCAGTCATTACAGTGTATCACGTCCGGCTCCAATCTCAGCGCAATGCATGCCTCCAGTACTGCCCTGGCAAAGAAGATAAATCTTGCAGCATTGTCAGGGTAGTCCCCGTCCGGCGTCCCGTAGAGATCTCCCCTATCAAAGAAACCATCGCACTCCAGGAAATATGCAAAAGGACCATGGGAAAATATCCTGCCGGCCATCCTTTGGTTCCCTATCGGGATAATAACACGATGCCCGGTATCGGTGAGGTTAAAATGCTCCCGTATCTGTCGATAAAGAGGAAGCATAAGGGAGGGTTGATGGTTCATCCTGGTGTATTCCTTAAGGAGGGCACCGGTGACATCTGCAAGCCCTCCAGTCTTCACATAGGGAGTTGCCTCTGGGGTTGCGATGAGTATCTTCATGGGAGACTTTTTGTCCCTGCGCTCCTGATCTTCAATCCTGATATCGCATACTGAATGTTATATCTTTGCCTCCCTCATAAAACGCGCCGCCTCTTCAGGGAGCGTCGGGTTTATGTAAAACCCCGATCCCCATTCAAAGCCCGCAATGTTCGTAAGCTTCGGCATCAGTTCGATATGCCAGTGATAATATTCATTTATCTCTTCAGTAAAGGGGGAGGTATGAATAATAAAATTGTAAGGCGGGGTATCCAGTATCCTGTCCATCTGTTTAAGGACCCGCTGCAGGGCATCTGCAAGGGCTGAGAAACTCTTGTTGGGCGGGTTGAACAACGACTCGTGTTTTTTGGGAAGTATCCATGTCTCGAAAGGTGCTCGGGGGGCAAAGGGAGCAATGGCGATATATCCGGAATTTTCGTAGATTACCCTCTTCCCATCCTCTATTTCCTGATGAATCACGTCGCAGAATATGCATCGTTCCTTGAATTCAAAATAGTGCCTGGAGGAATCCACCTCTTCCTTCACGAGCTTCGGCACAATGGGGAGCGCAATGAGCTGCGAATGGGAGTGTTCGAGTGAAGCGCCGGCTGCATCACCCTCATTCTTGAATATGAGGACATACTTAAAGCGCGAATCCTTCTTCAGGTCACTCAGTCTCAGATAATATGCCCAGAGCACATCTTCCAATGCATGGAGGGTCATGGTTGCGAGTGAGAGTTGGTGTTCCGGTGTCTCTATGATGACCTCATGGGCACCCACTCCGTTCATCTTGTCGAACATCCCCTCCCCGCTCCTGCCCAAATCACCGTAGATCTGGAGTGCGGGAAACTTGTTCGGCATCACGCGCAATGTCCAGCCCACAGTGTTCGGCTCGGTGGAAGAGGGCCTGAAGGCCATGATCTCGGGAGGGGTCGTGTACTCGTTGCCCGGGCAGAAGGGACAGAAGCCTCCCTTTCTCCTCTGCACAGGAGGAGACGCAAAATCGGTCGGCCTCTTCCCCCTTTCCACTGCAATGATAACCCAGCCCCCCGAAACAGGATCCTTCCTCAATTCAGGCATACGCCCTCCCTTACCACTGAAAAAATCTCAGGCAATAAATGCACCATGCGCGTTGAATACAAGATTCCTCTTTTGCTTCTTTATCCTTGAAATTTTATTATTATATCACAATAGGATATAATCTCTTAGCAATCCGACATGAAACCGACATTTCATCACAGACTGGTAAACACCACGTATGAGGACCCCTGTCTCTTTGTGCGGTTGCTCAGAGAGCGGCGCGCGTTCCTCTTTGACGCCGGGCATATTGACCGTTTAAGCTCTGGTGACCTCCTGAAGATCACTGACGTATTCGTGACCCACATGCATATTGATCATTTTGTGGGCTTTGATACCATCCTCAGGGCACTGCTTCGAAGGGAGACCCCCCTGAGGGTATACGGGCCGAAAGACATTATAGGGTGCGTTGAGGGAAAACTTAAAGGGTATACCTGGAATCTCATAGAAGAATATCCTCTCAAGCTGGAGGTATTCGGTATTACTGACCAGGAGATCAGCCACTCCAGTTTCTATGCAGAGAACAGGTTCGAGAGAATTGACCGGGGTGTGATAGCCTTCTGTGGAATCGTCTTCCGGGAACCTCCCTTCTCCGTAAAAGCTGCTGCTCTTTCCCATGGCATTCCCTGTCTCGGGTTCACTCTGGAAGAAGATTTTCATATCAATATCAATAAGGCTGCACTGCACGCAATGGGTCTCCCCGTGGGGCCATGGCTGAGCGACTTAAAAAGAATGATCCGTACTCAGGTGAGCCATGATACGCCGTTAACGGTTCACGGCAAGGAATTCCCCTTATCTGAACTTGTGACTATTGCCACAGTCACCTCAGGACAGAAGGTCTCCTACATCACCGATATTTCGCCGGAAGAGGATAATCTTAGCAGAGTGGTCGAACTCGTCAGGGACTCGGATACCCTTTACTGTGAGGCATATTTTCTCAATGAAGATTTCGAAAGGGCATTTGAGAGGCATCATCTCACTGCAAAGATCACGGGTGAGATCGCCAGGAAGGCAAAGGTAAAAAACCTCGTGCTGATTCATTTCTCTCCCAAATATTTCGATTGTCCTGACGCCCTTGAGGAAGAGGCCATGGGGGAATATAAGGGCGAGTGAAGCGTATCGTTAGCTTGAGCAAGCGATAAATCAGGCCCGGAGTGACGAATATCTTGGCTGCATCTGCCAACCCTCAGTGCAGACATCTCGCCAATGACATTGATTTCCGAAGGAAACCTTGTTGTCTCCCCGGACTACGAAGGTATGATAAAATAAATAAGAACGAATGGCTCTACGGGTATAGGTAATCTGATTCCTTATCCCACTATAAATCCGGAGATCATAAGAATCGGT
>DASPUA010000388.1:0-7778 GCA_035623135.1 Thermodesulfovibrionales bacterium
CGTTTGCGTGTGACCCCATCTCGGTGTTATTGTGCGTCCCGGTGCCCTTTGCACTGCCCGCAGCCGGCGGTCCGACGATTCCGGCAGGAACGATCTGAATCGCGTCGTCCTGGCCTGGCCTTGCAACACCATGGCAAACAGTACACGTAACGCCGTCAACACCCCAAACCGTATCCGTAGCATCATTGAAAGAGGAATACCACGGCTGACTTGAATTGGCAGTATAGCCGGCATGCTTGTGGCGTGTTTCCATTACACCCACTTTGTACCTTCCCATAGTAGACCTTGACTGGTCGGAATGGCACGCCAGGCACGGGCCGCCCACGCCGTTGCCATAGTAATAGCCGCCACCGTTCTTCACAGCCGTCGTGGCGTCGAGCACAACTATTTGCGCGTTCGCAGGAAGACTACTGTAACCGGGCGTAGCTGAAGTGACAGTCGTATTGGCCGCAGTAGTCGTGTTGCCATCAGTGGCCTGCCCCGTCGCGAACCAGTTTTGCCAACTGCCGCCGTGGGCAATGCAGTCCCCCTGCATTGTGTATCCGCTGAGGTTTACACACGTACCGGCTGTAGCACTTCCAGTGCCACCAGCGCATAATGGCACTGTCGCTGCCACGCCAGTCATATCATTAAGCTGTGCATTCAGCGCACCAATCTGGCTTTGGGCATAGAGGCACCTGCTGTTGGTAGAATCCCATGACCAGCCTAAACCGGCCTGATAGGAAGCCTGTGTTTGGCAGCCGCTTGTGCTGCTCTGGCAGGCAGGCCATTCTCCACCATTTGGGCCGCCGGCTAATGAAGCGGTATTATGATAGGACGGACAGGTTGTGCTAGCGTTATAGCCATTGCCCTGCATCCTCATCGAGGCGTAGCAGAAGCCCAGATCAGAGGACGAGGTGCCCTTGGTCGTAACGAGGATTGAACTTCCAGGAACTGGAGTGACAGACGTGAAAGCTGGTGACCCGTTACTCTTGAATTTCATCCTGACCCAGCCGTATGCCTTGCACACACTAGTGGTGCCTGTAGTGCCTCCCAGAGAGGTACACATGGCCGCTGTGGGATCCAAGAATGCGAGGGATATAGGATTCCCACCTTTCACGCATGTGGGCGTAGCGAACGCATATTTGTAGTTCTTGCCGTTAACAGCCACATTGCCAGCATTGGTCGGATTTGTACATGCGGCTGAACTTGTCATCCCGCTAAGGGATACAATTGCGTCTGCGGACTGCGTGTAAGCATTACAGTCCTGGTAGTTTGTGATCGAGGTGTCGATCAGCATGGTGCCGTCATTCGCAACGCCGATGACGCACATGCCGTCTTGCGGGTTTGCGAAACCGCCTGACCCGTCGGGTTTCGAGCCGTCGGGCAGGTAAAATGCCCCGGCAGTGCCGATGAAGACCAGCGGCAGAACCAGGGCAAAAAACGCTGCCATCAACAGCATTTTAGTTCGTAACTTCATATTTAACTCTCCTTAATTGTAGGATTTTTTCTTGAGAGTCTCTTCAGAACCAAGGAGGCCTGAAAAGCAGCCCTTCCCTACTGCATCGAGTCTTATTCTCTACAACACCTCCTTTTCTGTCTGCCATTAAAAAATTAGTTGTTGGGGGTGCCCAGGAAAAAGCAATTATTGTACCAATTTAAAACCTAATGGCAACCAGCGCAGAATATGTGATAAGTGCTTAAAAATTAAATGTTAATTTTACACACACTCAGCTGCAACTGCATTCCGTTCTATATTTCGTTTTATGTTTTTGGGCACAAGACCAACACCTTTGGGCATATCACCATATGTAACAAAATGTAGCGTGCAATTTTTTTTGCACTTTTCTCTCTTCTCCTCCATCCCCGCTAAAGCTTGGGGCCAGTTAGGGTCCTGGAGAGCATGGATTCCAGCCACTGCGGAAATGAAGATCGATTTGGAACCTATAATGAGAAGGAATTCCAGATGGGTCCCAGTCTTAACCCGCCATCGGATTGCAGGATGCTCTTCTAAAAGAGTATAGTATTGCATTGCTGCGAGAAAAACTGACCTCTGCTGAGAGTAGACTCGCGGAGAAAATGTTAAAACAGTAACAGGAGGGAGATTACGTGAATAGGACATTTCGTGACTCAGCTGTCGTACTTATGGTTGCCTGGCTTATCGCATCAATTCCTTTATTCACAGGGTGCAAGAAAGCGCAGCCACCTCAGCCCTCTTCGTCCGCACAAACGACCAAAGGGAGCGACGGACAGACTGCACAGCCGTCTGTTCAGGAGGAGGCGAGGTTGAAACTGCGGGAGGGGATAGAGCACACAAAAGCAGGCGAGCCCGACAAGGCGGTCAGGGAATTTACTGAGGCATTAAGGAAGTATCCGAACTACGCGGATGCCTACATAGGCAGGGCTGGTGCGTTTGCACTCCAGAAGAAGTTCAACGAGGCCGGCGAAGACCTCAAGAAGGCGCTTGAGATAAGTCCTGACAACCCAATAGTGCATTACAATTTCGCAGCCCTCTATTCACTCCAGAACCAGTCTGATCGTGCGCTTGAATCCCTCGACCGTGCGCTTGATCTGGGATTTAAGGACTATGCCTTCCTTCTTAAAGATCCGGATTTGAACAATGTCCGCGCGCACAAAGACTTCATTAAGATACTGCAGAAGCACAAAGTGCCCATCCCAAAATAGAGCAGCTCCTGCATGGGTAAATCTTCACGGAAAAAGAGAAGGGCATCCGGAGAGATTACTGCAGGGAAGGACACCCTTGCGCTTTCGGAAAGTCATCATGAAAATGAGCCACTGTATCTCGGGGGAAGAACAAGGAAACTCACCTGGCTGATTGCAGTTGCTGTCGCCCTGCTCACGTTCGCCGCATATCTCCCGTCTCTTCAAAATGGTTTTGTCAGCTGGGACGACGAAGGCTATGTTCTTCATAATCCTCAAATCAGGAGTCTCAATGCAGCTTTCCTCAGGTGGGCGTTCTCTTCTTTCTATGCGAGCAACTGGCATCCTCTCACATGGATATCTCACGCCTTGGATTATGCAGTATGGGGTCTCAATCCCCTGGGACATCATCTGACGAACAATATCCTCCACGCGATCAACGCCTTTCTGGTGGTGCTTCTGGTGGTGAGGCTGCTGACAGGCTATCAAGCCTGCAAGCTCGCAAGTCCGCAAGCCCCTGGAAAATCCGGGACACTTCCGAACGACTTTAGGAAGCGTCCCGATTTTCCCAGTCCCCACGATTCACGTTTCGTGCTAATTGCTGCTGCAACCACTGGTCTGCTGTTCGGCGTCCATCCGATACACGTGGAGTCCGTGGCATGGGTTGCGGAAAGAAAAGACCTTCTGTGCGCCTTTTTCTTCCTCCTTAGCACCATCACCTATACATACTATCTGAGTGAGGTCAATGCAAACGCCTCCATATTTTCCACACCACGTTTTTTCAACAGGAGGTATCTCCTGACAACTGGATTTTTTATCCTCTCGCTACTAAGCAAGCCTATGGCAGTCAGTCTTCCCGTTGTCTTGCTGATTTTGGATTGGTATCCTTTCAAAAGAATACGGTCTGTGGAATCTTTTTGGTCTTCCGTCATTGAGAAAGTCCCGTTCATCGCCTTGAGTCTTATCTCATCAGTACTCACTCTTTTTGCACAAAAAACAGCCATGCAGCTGATGGAATTTGTGCCGCTGCCAACACGGATGCTTGTGGCTGCAAACTCACTCATTGGTTACCTTTGGAACATGGTGCTGCCGGTGAATTTGATCCCCTATTATCCATATCCGAAGGATATTTCACTCTTCTCATTGGGGTACTTTTTCTCAATAGTCCTTGCTGTCGTGATCTCGGCAGCATCTGTCATTCTAATGAGAAAACAGAAATTATGGCTGGCAGTATGGGCTTATTATGTCATAACCATGATCCCAGTGCTTGGTATTGTCCAGGTAGGGTCTCAGGCAATGGCGGACCGCTATACATACTTGCCCGGTCTCGGTCCTTTCCTTGTCATGGGTCTGGCAGTGGCGTGGGCATCTGCAAGGATTCAGACGGTGAAGACGCGAAGTCCTGCGTTGACGCGCATCGCAGTCGCCGCCGCAGTGTTTCTGTGTGTTCCCATGGCGTATCTGACCGTGAAACAGATACATGTATGGAAGAGCTCTATCACCCTGTGGGATTCGGTTATTGAACGGACACCGATGGGGGTGTCGATTGCCTATACCAACAGGGGCCTGGCTCTTATGAAAATGGGCAGGCTTGACGGGGCGCTGGAGGACTTCAATAAGGCAATTGCCCTGGACCCTTCCGACTATAAAGCCTATGGTGACAGGGGTCTTGTGTTCGATCAAATAGGTCAGTCTGATAAGGCAATAGAGGACTTTGACAAAGCGATCGCGTTGAACCCAGCTTTTTATGAGGCCTACACTGTGCGCGGCGCTCTTTTTGATAAAATGGGGCAGATCGACAAGGCTATTTCTGATTTCGACAAAGCCATTGCCCTGAACCCGCGCTTTGGCGAAGCTTACTATAACCGAGGGGTCGCGTACGGCAAAGCCGGAAGGTATAAGGATTCGCTAGAATCTCTTAGCAGGTCAATTGAGATAGACCCGTATAAAGCCGACGTCTATGTGAGCCGTGGCGTCTCCTATGCCCTCATCGGCCAGTATGACAGAGCGCTGGAAGATTTAAGTAGAGCCATTGAACTGGACCAGCGCTATACCGATGCATATGCAAACCGCGCCAATCTTTACCTGAAAACAGGCAACAAAGCAGGTGCTGTTTCAGATTTTCAGAAAGCGTGCGATTTGGGAGACAACAAAGCATGCCAGGCTTTGCGGGATTTATAAAGCGAAGAACCCTTTTCCTTTATAATGAGAAACATGATTTACAATAAAGGATTGTGAAATGACCGTGTCGGTGGTGGTTCCGATATTCAATGAAAAGAATACGATCAGGGAAATCCACAACCGTATTCGGGCGGTAGATATTAAGATGTCAAAGGAAATTATTCTGGTGGACGATTGTTCGAGCGATGGCACACAGGACATTTTAAGGGAGCTGGCCGCCGACGACACGAAGGTTTTCTTTCACAAGAAAAACCTGGGAAAGGGCGCGGCCCTGCGGACAGGGTTTCGACAAGCTACAGGCGATATATTGATAATTCAGGATGCCGATCTTGAGTATGACCCCTCTGACTACGTGAAGCTCATCCGGCCCATCCTAGATGGTAAGGCGGATGTGGTTTATGGGTCGCGTTTTTCAGGGGGCGAACAGCACAGGGTTCTCTTCTTCTGGCATATGGTGGGGAATAAGCTCATCACCTTGCTTTCCAATATGGTTACAAATATTAACCTGACTGATATTGAGACCTGTTACAAAGTGTTCACCCGTGATATTTACACGAAGATAACCATCGAGGAAGACCGATTCGGTTTCGAGCCTGAGATAACGGCCAAGGTCGCTAAAATGAAAGCCCGGATATATGAAGTGGGAATATCGTATGCGGGAAGGACCTACGAGGAAGGGAAGAAGATCGGATGGAGGGACGGCGTTTCCGCCATCAGGTGCATTATCAAGTATAATATGTTTCGTTAGCACTGTTGCATTGTTGTTTTGATTCTTTCACACTCATGTCAAAGCCTTCCTTTCAGCACAACAGCCACGCATCTATCAGCCCACTGTCACCTAAATTGACATGATCTCACTCCATGACCGATTCAATATATTCGGCCCTCAATGATACATTTGGCAGTGTGGTATGATACACATGATGGGAGAACGGATAAGATCGATCATCAAATTCCTTAATAAAAACTCCATCGGTGTCGTTCTTTTGCTTGCAGCTGTATTGCGCGTGGGGCATGTTTTGTCATTGATCCATCTCCCCCTCTTTGAAAGCCTAATGCTCGATTCCCAATTGTATGACCAATGGGCACAGAGGATAGCGGATGGGGACTGGATCGGAGGGGACAGTGCCTTTTACATGGACCCCCTCTATTCGTATACCCTCGCCTTGTTGTATCGCGTCTTCGGGCATAACTTGCTGCTTGTCCGACTGTTCCAGGCAGCGTTAGGAGTAGCGACCTGCGGCTTGGTTTGTTCTATCGGATATCGCATCGGCGGTAAGGCAGTAGGAACGATAGCGGCGTTGATTGTGGCACTATACCAGCCACTTATCTTCGAAGGCGCTGAAATCGAGAAAACGGCCCTTGGCGTCTTCCTGATCACTGTGTCGTTGGCATTTGCAATCCAGGGATCTGTCGCATCCAAATTTGGCGCGGGTGTTAGTCTCGCTCTGGCAGCACTTACCAGGGGCAATTTGCTCTTAATGGCTCCTTTCGGCACAATTCTCTTTTTATCATATACCGAAACAGGCGAACTACGCACACGCACTCTCGGATTTACAGAACGGTGGCGAGAGATGGTCTTGGGAAGATCGGGCAGAAGCGCAGCGGCTTTCCTCCTCGGCTTTCTCCTGATGCTTTTTCCTATTCTATGGAGGAACCATCACGTTTCAGGAGAATGGATCCTCACCACCTCACAGGCGGGAACGAATTTCTATACAGGCAACAATCCTTCAAATGAGTCCGGAACTTTTTCTCCTGTGCCTTTCGTCAGGCCTTCACCGAGGTATGAAGAGGCAGATTTTCGAACCAAAGCCGAAGAAATCACAGGAAGGCGTCTTAGCTCAGGCGAAGTTTCTTCATTCTGGTTTTATGAGGCGATCAAGCATATCTTGCAACATCCGGGGTTTGCGGCAATGGTTTTCTTTCGTAAATTTACACTTTTTTGGGGTGATTTTGAAGTGCCGGACGGGTGGAGTATTTACTTCATTCGGCAATATTCTCCTGCCTTACACATAGCATTTCTGACACTGGGATGGCTTCTTCCACTTGCCGTGCTTGGCGTTATCGCATCAATCCAGGTGAACCGGTCTGTTCGTCTGCTTGTGGGATATATAGCCGCCTATAGTTTCTCGGTCATTGCATTCTTCGTCTATTCCCGCTACCGAATTTATGTGGTTCCTCCTCTGGCAATCTTCGCTGCGCTTGGCCTACGGTGGAGCTGGGAACACGTGAGAGGACGTGATTGGCGTCATATTATTCCTGGCGCTTTTGTCGCTGGGTGTGTCTGCGTTTTTTCGTTTATGGGAGTATCTTCGTTTGTCGGCATTGAACCTGAGAATTTTACTCATAACTACGCCCACCTCGCGAAGCTGTACGAAGATAAGGGAGACTTCAAATCGGCCGAAGCGTTGTTGAGAGAGGGGATGCAGCGAAATCCTGAGGCGGCGCCTATACTGTGCGGACTCGGGGAATTTTATCTGAGGACTGGCGATCCGAAGCAGGCATTTATCCATATTAATCAATGTCTCCAAGAGGATGAGTATTTCATGAACGCATGGTTTCAATTAGGCCAGGCAAACGAAGGATTGGGGAATATCGATCAGGCGATACTCAGCTATCAAAGACAGTTGGAAATAGTTCCAGGGCATCAGTTTGCCAGAATGCGCCTCGAGAATTTGATGACCCCTCATGAAAAGACAAGCCCTTAGCTGTTTTGTCACCATTTTCTTTTGAGACCAGGCGAAGAGGGAAAGATGTGAATCGTAATTATCGCCGAATGAATGTCTGCATATGGCAAAGCCACTATGGTGTATGCGCTATTTCTTTTCGTCTCCTGTTTCCAGTATTTCAATGATGGCCCCCTTTTTCAGCTCCGCCTCCCATAGTGCTGCCCTTTTCTGTATCGCCTGGTCCCTGACCGCATCCTCCGCAGCCCTGTGGACCTGCCTTAAATTCGC
>DASPUA010000389.1:0-4655 GCA_035623135.1 Thermodesulfovibrionales bacterium
GAGGTGGCGCCATATAACATCCGAGTAAATGCCGTTGCCCCCGGTTTCGTTGATACTGACATGACAGCGGCGCTCAGTGAGACATACAGAGAAAAGGCCTTGAAGATGGTCCCGCTGGGAAGATTCGGTTCAGCCGATGAAGTGGCACGGGTTGTAGCATTCTTGGCGAGCGATGCGTCTCAATATATCACAGGACAAGTAATACAGGTAGACGGAGGATTGGGGATATAAGCCAAGATGGGAAAGAGGGTTGTAATATCAGGCATAGGGGTCCTATCGCCCATCGGCATCGGAAGGGATAACTACTGGGAAGGGCTATTTCAAGGGAGGATGGGATTTAGAAACATAACACTGTTTGATACTGCACCCTTTCAAGTCCACAATGGTGGCGAAATTACCGGCTTTGACCCTCTTTCTCTTCTTGGGAAAAAAGGCTTGCGGGATTTTGATAGAAGCACAAAATTGATATGCTCTGCTGCAAAGCTTGCTCTTGATGATGCCAACCTCCAGATTACTGAAGCAAATACACATTCTATAGGTGTCTCTATCGGCACAACTTTCGGTAGTCTCCATAGTATCTCTCAGTTTGACCGGACCGGCCTTATCGAAGGTCCGCGACTGGTCAATCCGTCACATTTCCCGAACACAGTCATAAATTCTCCGGCCAGTCACGTATCCATCCGGTTTAGAATCAAAGGGTTCAACACGACCGTATCCACAGGCTTCTGTGCCAGTCTTGATGCGGTTTCCTACGCCGCGGACTTTATCAAATTAAATAGAGCCAATGTTGTTCTTGCGGGTGGAGTTGAAGAGCTATGTGAAGAGACCTTTCTGGGTTTTCACAAGCTCGGCTGTTTATCGGGGACAGATGGCTCGGAACCGGTTTGCCGGCCCTTTGACAAGAGAAGGAACGGCATCATTTTTTCCGAAGGCGCGGCAGTACTGGTGCTGGAAGATGAGGAGCACGCGTTAAATAGAGGTGCGGCCATTCTTGCAATCGTCCCGGGATACGGCAACGCCTTTGATCCTTCAGCAGACGGCCGCTTCAGCCATGCAGGACAAGGATTAAAGAATGCTATTGTTTATGCTTTGCGGGATGCCTCACTAAATCCGGAAGACATAGACTATATCTGTGCCTGTTCCAATTCGACGAGGGATCTTGACAGGATGGAGACGGCTGTAATAAAAGAGGTTTTCGGTAAGCATGCCCACATGGTCCCTGTGAGTTCAATAAAATCCATGATAGGGGAGTCGTTTTCAGCTTCCGGTGCTCTATCCCTTTCTGCCGGGGTCGGAGCAATACAGAGGGGCTTAATATACCCAACGGTAAATTATAAGGAAAGAGACCCCGAGTGCGATCTGGATTACGTACCTGACAAGGCGCGACAGAAACATATACGCAACGTACTCGTAACTTCGGCGGAGCCTTATGGCCAGAACACGGCCATTATCTTGGGGAGATATACGTGAGGCAAAGAGCTTCGGGTTGCACTTGTTCCGGTCCTTTGCCCATAGGAGATTAATGCAACTCGATTTCGAAGAAATAAAAAAGATCCTGCCCCAGCGGTTCCCTTTCATAATGATTGATAGGGTTCTCGAAATCGATCCTGGGAAACACGCTATTGCCGTGAAGAATATCTCAGGCAACGATATGGTCTTTCTCGGTCATTTCCCAGAGAAGGCCGTAATGCCAGGAGCTCTCATACTCGAGGCAATGGCGCAGACCGCTATAATCCTCTTTGCCGCGGGAAAGGAGAAACAGGATCAGCGGAAGAAACCGATCTATTACTTCGGGTCGGTTAAGGCGAGATTTCTCCACCCGGCGGTGCCGGGTGATCAGTTGAAGATAAAGATTGAAAGTGTCAAAACCCTGCCCAGTGGGGCCTATGTATCGGGCGAGGCGTTTGTCGATTACAAAAAAATAGCTGAGGCGGAACTGGTATTCAGCGTAAGTAATGAATGAGCGAGTTGTCATAACGGGACTTGGTGCTATTTCCTCAATCGGGATTGGTTGGGAAGAGTTCTGGTCTAATCTCCTGAACGGAAAATCAGGGATAAGCCCCGTTTCGTCCTTTGATACCACGAATCATTTTACACACCATGGTGGTGAAGTAAAAAATTTCAGACCTGAGGAGTTTATTCCAAAAGAAAGGATTAGGTCCTTGAGCAGGGCATCACAACTGGCGCTTGCTGCCGCACAGCTTGCAGTCGAGGATGCCAATCTGTCAGCAACCAAACTTTCAATTATGAGGGCTGGCGCGTGCATCGGGACCACGATGGGTTCCGTGCAGGCAGTTGAAGCGATAGATGAGATGATTGTAGCAGAAAGAAATAATGATATAACCGGCAATATGGTTCGTCAGGTACCTACACATTCAACTCCTTCTGTCATTGCCCGTGAATTTATGTTGCACGGCCCCAACCTGATGTTTTCAACTGCATGTGCTGCAGGCAATTATGCGATAGGCTACGCATTTGATCTAATCAGGTTTGGGAGGGCTGATATCATCATCACCGGTGGCTCAGATCCATTGTCAAGGGTGGCTTTCACGGGGTTTAATCAATTTTCAGCCGTCGCTCCTGAAAAGTGCCAGCCTTTTGACAAAAGCAGGAAAGGCATGATGGTGGCCGAAGGTGCGGGATTGGTTGTCCTTGAGTCACTCGAAAACGCAGTGAGAAGAGATGCAAAAATTTACGCAGAAGTGTTAGGGTATGGCCTCAGTTGTGATGCATTTCACATGACCACATCCGCTGAAAATGGTATCGTAGAGTGTATGAAAAAAGCAATCACGGAAACAGGGATTATGGCTGAGCAAGTTGATTATATAAGTGCTCACGGAACAGGTACACTAACCAATGACCGGAACGAGTCTGCGGCCATTAAGGAGGTCTTTGGGTCTCATTACAAAAAAATACCCGTCAGTTCAATCAAATCCATGCTCGGGCACACGATGGGCGCAGCTTCAGCCCTTGAAACAATCGTTTGTGCACTCGCTGTAAAGCAAGATATAATACCCCCAACAATAAATTATGAAACACCGGACCCGGAATGCGATAGCGACTGTGTGCCCAATCGGTCAAGACAACATGTCGTCACGATAGCATTAAATAACTCATATGCCTTCGGAGGAAACAATGCCTGTCTGGTCTTAAGAAAATTTACCGATTGGGCAAGACGAGGGAAGAACAATGATTGAAAATGTCGGAAAAACAATTGTCTCGATAATTTCAGACGTTTCAGGATTTGATGCAGACGAGATAACGCCGGAGAAAAATTTTTTCAGAGATTTGGAAGTCGATTCAATCAAAGCCATTGAGATCACGGTCGCAATTGAGAAAAAATTTAAAGTATCAATAAGAGATGAGGATGTCCCCAAAATTACCACGGTAAAAGAGGCCGTGGATCTCGTGAATAAATTATTGCATCAATAAATCCATCGATATGGTCAAAGTTTATAACAATAATTTATGATGTTGTCGTAAGGTTGTTGTTCAAACAAAAAGGTTTTTATCGTACTTCTTTTAACGAGGAAAAGCTTCGTTTTAATGCAGTATCCTGCTCACTGGGACTTTTATCGAATACGCTGGAACGTTTGGAATCTCTGAGCAACGATTGTGATATAATTATCGGCTATGGACAAGAAAGAATATATAGATCAAGAAATCACCAAATTACTCCAATACTGGGGCACGATAGCCATCGGTGCTGGAGCATTAGTGATCATGTCATTATGTGTATTAGATTATTTTGTCGCCCCGGAATATTTCTACAAATTCTTGATATACAGATCAATAACAACTTCAGTATTCATTGTCTTACTCATCATCAATAGACAAAAGGCAAGTAAATATTTTCAAATGGTTATCAATGTGGTCGCTGCACTTGCTGTGGCAACCATGGTTGAATTCATGATTCTTTCATTTGGAGGCCATCAATCCAATTACTATGTGGGAATGATTATAGTTTTTATGTTTTGTCTCGGGTTTCTTCCCTTTTCTTCTCTTATAACTACCACTTCCTTCGCTATCTTAATCTATTTGATTTATCTCGTCCCTATCTTAATTTTTGATCATATCACTAATCGACCCGTATTTATTAACAATAACGTTTTTTTAATAGCCACAGCAATCATCGCCATTTCGTGGAGATATTACAATGATAAACTCTTTACGAGACAGCTGTCTCTTGAATATGACCTGTCTCGAGACAAAGAACAACTTGAAAAATATTCTACTCAGCTTGAAGATTTAGTTTCAAATCGCACAAAAGAATTAAACAAGTCCGAGCAATGGCACCGTTCGCTTTACGAGAACGCAACGGACGGCATCATCGTCCTGGACCGGAACGGTTTAATCGTAAACGCAAATGAGAGAGTATCCGAAATGCACGGCTTCTCGCGGGATGCACTGGTGGGGACCCACATAAAACTTCTGGAGGCCGGAACAGATAAGGAAAAAGTGGCGGAGAGAATGCGTCGGATATTAAACGGTGAATCCATGGTCTACGAAACCATTCATAACAGAAAAGACGGCACGCCCATCTATTTAGAGATTAGTGCAAAAGCAATTACCATCGGCGATGATGTGTTCATTCAATCCTTTTACCGAGATGTCACGGAAAGAAAGAAATTCCAGGAGCATCTTCTCCAGTCTCA
>DASPUA010000390.1:0-2960 GCA_035623135.1 Thermodesulfovibrionales bacterium
CTTATACCTTACCGATTTTATTTTGAGCGAACCGACATGAATACGTTGTTCTCCGGAGTGGGAAAAAATGATTGAGGACTTCCCTCCCACCACCTTGTTTCCCATGTCAACGGAAAGGGAAGTGAAGACCTGCGGGAATTCGTCCGACAAACAGGGAAGGGGAAAAAGAATTGCCATAGAGGTAACGAGCAGACCCATCATCAGAGGCATTGTATCTATCCCCTTAAGAAAAGCCATCATATTCTCCCATATCACCGGCAGGGCAAATCCCCGTTCACATAAACAATCCTCATGCACATATCAGGGAGTCTCCCGGGAACCCTTGATCTCTTTTATGAAAGTCAGTATCTTCTCCCTGATCTCGTCCCTCGCCCGTCTGAATTCGTACATGATTCGTTCCTCTGTGCCAATGGTGCCCACCGGATCCTCCACAGGCCAGTGAATGCGCGTGATGCCAGGGGGCGTCCTTGGACAGTATTTCTCTGCATGGCCGCACAGCGTGATGACCACATCCATTGATCTCAGCAGCGTTTCATCTATCTCCTCCGATTTCTGGCGTGATATGTCAATCCCGATCTCTTTCATCACGCTGATTGCCCTCGGATGCACACCCGCAGCCATGAGTCCGGCGCTGTAAACCTCAATTACCCCTTTGCCCAGCTCCCGTGCAAGGCCTTCAGCCATCTGGCTGCGGCATGAATTGGCAGTGCAGAGAAACATCACCTTACGCATTTTTCCTCCGGTACAGTGTCGTGAGATGTCCTCGTTCAGCAGTGTGGAGAGCAGGAAGAGAGGTTGAGTCAGCTCCTTTTTGCCCTCTACACAGCTTAGAAATTATAGCACATCTGTTTCCTTCATCTCTTACTGCACTGAACAGTACACGGTTTACATTCTTTTTCCAAAAGTGTATAGTTTTTCATTCACGGTCTCTGTACAGATAGACCAGAGGGGAGGATCAGGGATGCGCATGACGGTATGTATAATTGCAGCAGTACTCGGTTTTTCTGCGGCGTGGTGCGGGGCAGCCTTCGCGTCAAAGGAGAGCATCATCTCTGACAAGAACGAGTTCGGAGGAAAGACTGTTGAAGTCATCACCGAAAATGGCGAGGCCCCTCCCGAAGTCCAAAAAATTCTCGCCAGCTATGACGAGGGTGGCAAGATGCGCAAGACAGAGATCACGTATACCGAGGCGTTTGCCAATAACAAGGGAGTGGCGAAAGCCGTAGAATACTATGATGACAACGGAAAGGTCGTTAAGCGAGAATTTTATTATACCGAGACGTTTGGGAACAAAACAGGGGTAACCAGGGCCACGGAATACTATTATGCAAATGAAAAGATTGCAAAAGCGGAATTCACGTACACCGATGTCTTTGCAAAGGAAAAGGGAGTGATGAGAGCCACAGAATACTATGATGACAACGGAAAGGTGGCTAAGGCGGAATTTTCCTATACCGATGCCTTTGCAAGAGAAGAGGGAGTGAACAAGAGAATAGAATACTATGGTGCCGACGGCAAGACGGTAAAACGGGAATTTTATCGCGACACCATCCTTATCAGGAAAGAATAATTCTCAGAAAATCCTTCCTGATGCCCCGCCTTCAGGGCTGATATAATGAGTTATGGAGGGGCATCAAAGGAGGTGGAAAACATTCAATTGATAAGCCTATTTATGATATATTATTGGTTACTGTCTTATGGATTTGTCTTCTGGAAATAAAATCGCCTTGATAACAGGGAGTTCCCGGGGTATCGGTGCTGCCATTGCGCATAAATTTGCCACTGGAGGGACTGATGTTGTGCTCAATTATCGAAAGGCAGGCGGTAAATCACAGGAGCAAGGGGAACTCTTATGTAAGGAAATACAGGAGATGGGGCGGCGTGCATACCTCATCCAGGCTGACATAGCAGTAAAGGCATCGGTGAATCATATGTTCAGCGAGATCAGGGAGAAGTGTGGTCGCCTGGATTTTCTCATTCTCAATGCTGCAAAGGCGCCCTTCAAGCCGCTCGAACAGCTTTTTGAGCGTGAGCTTCGCCAGCTTGCGGAGACGAATTTTATGGGGAACATTTTCTGCGTTCAGGAGGCCCTTCCCCTGCTCGAAAAGAGCGGGGGGAAGATTGTTTTTATATCGAGCCTCGGGAGCCGCTTCTACAACACTTCCTATCCCCTTGGAACGATGAAGGCTGCAATGGAGGCTGCGGTGAGGGACCTCGCTGAAAGTTTGGGTGACAAAAATATATCGGTCAACGGTGTATGCGGGGGGATTGTGAAGACAGACTCGTTCAAGGTGCTGAGACAGCTGTGGGAAGAGGTCGCCCAGATACCCGAAGAACTGTTTGTCGAGCCCGATGAGCTAGCTGATGCGGTCCTGTTCCTCTGCAGCCAGGCGAGCAGGGGAATGAGAGGCCAGACAATTGTTGTTGACCGGGGGCTGAGCAACAGACTCCACAGACCGGTACGGGAAACGCAGAGAAAACAACAGTAAGATAAAACGGAGGAGTTTTGTATGAAGCAGACGTTGATCACTGAGGAAACTGTTCTTAACGAGGTGGAGAAGGGAATCGCTGAAACACTCAACATAGACAAAGGATCTATCAATCCTGAGCACTCACTCATGAAAGACCTGGGAGCAGAGTCCCTGGACTTTCTCGATATCACGTATCGATTGGAACAGACCTTCGGGATCAAAATGGCCCGCCATTTTGTTCTCGAACACGTGGAAGCGATGTTCGGTGAAGGCTCGGCAATCGATGAGAATGGTCAACTGACCGATAAGGCTGTCGAACTTCTGAAAATCAGGACCGGAGAAGACCTCCCGGAGGAAATCCGTGCAGGTATGGATATGGACGAGGTGCCTGCCCTCGTTACGGTTCAGACCATGGCGAGGGGTGTTATGGATATCCTCGACAGTCTTCCCAAGACATGCACGGCGTGTGGCAGCGCAGCGTGGAGGACG
>DASPUA010000391.1:0-2078 GCA_035623135.1 Thermodesulfovibrionales bacterium
CCTGTGGGGATTGTTGTTTTGGAGGGATTTGAGAAAGACATTAGATCCGTCTTCCGTAAACCCAATCAACTGACATATCATCATATCGCCTCATTATCTCATCCAGGAGAATAGTTCATAAAAACCATAAACTTTGTCAGAAGTTCAAGCGTGATAAAAGTTTCGCCAATAATAAAGCATCGCAAAAAACAGCTGCCGAAAAATGGAAGGCTATAAAGACGCATTATGACGAGCTTAAATCGTCTTGTGAGTAATTCACAGCGTATCAGTATACAGGTTTTGTAAAAGCCTTTCTCAACTTGGACATGAAGCAAAGAGAAGCCGAGTTAATCAGCATTGTCTCTCAAGTTGCTTGACGTATTTAGCGCCCTGTTCCAACCGCTTCCACCCCTCCAGCCTCTGCATCTTTGCTATGTACCAGCTCTCTATCAATTCCTCGATGGTATCGTTGAACTGCTCCTCTTCAATATCTCGCCACAGACGTCTCTACGTAAGCAGAATTTTGTGGAAATAATATCACTTCTACTGATCTTGTAATATCTAAAGACTCCCATGATTTTCATTGTCGTGGATATCAGGACCTTCATGGGTTCACGCCCATGGCCTGCACAACAACTTTTCTCTTCCTCGGCCTGTTATCAAAGTCGATAAAGACAATCTGCTGCCAAGTACCCAAAGTCATTTGCCCATCCACCACAGGGATTGTCAGGCTCGGTTTCATCAGAGCTGCCCTTACATGAGAAAACCCGTTGCCGTCTCCCCACGCTTTGTCATGCTCATAAGGCACGTCGGACGGAGCAATCTTCTCCAATGCCATCTTGAGGTCCTGGATGACTCCAGGCTCGAATTCTATAGTAGTGATGGCTCCAGTTGATCCTTGGCAAAAAACCGTGAGAAGACCATTCACCACTCTTGATTTTTCCCTTATTTTCGCAACTGCATCGGTAATATCAATGGTGTCGCCAGACCCCTTGGTAGTCAGTGCAATAGTATCTGCATAGAAGATGGTGCTCATAATTCTGTTGTTCTATGAATTCGGTATTATATCGCAACACCACCATGAATATATGCATCTTATGGGGCGAGTCATGCCTACGTGATTCTGCGTTTATGAAGGCAACGATCCTTCCTCTTAAAACATTTGTCCGACTTCTCTGATAAAATGGTAAATAGTATAAACGGTATTTCTCTTTTTATTGCTCCACTATTAGGAGGAAGAGATGGTCAACTATAAGATAAATTGTGAAGCTATCGATGTCAGGAGTGAGTCCGGAACTTGCCCGGGCTCAGCTAAATGCCAAAAAGGTGAGACCTATGTCCTTACAGCTCGAACACCTGAACCTTGTGGCATGTGTGGCAGGGCATTTGCCGCCTTACATCCAATGGCATTTGCCATGCGGTGGTCAGAGAAGATGGAGTGGGAAAAGGCTGATCACATCGATGTCACTTGCCCTGATGGATTTGTGACCTACAGACTTTCGAGAATAAGGGAATAGGCTGAAAAACGCGCCTTCCTAAGCTTGACACATCCGAGCTCTGATATTATTGGTACAGAGTCAACTAGAGGTCTCCTTCAAGGGAATTTCATATTCCGGAGATGTTCATTCTCCTGCAGGTTTGAGACTACAGATTGGTTGATGTTTCTTGGCTGGGAATCGAAAAAATGTTGTCTTATTCCTGTTTGTTTTTCATTTTTCGTTTATACTGTTAAAGTTGTGGCACTCATAGATTCTTGAAGACTCGATAGTCAAATAGACCTGGCCGACCATGATCGGTTAAAATGACCTTGAACTCGTTAGTCTCAAACAATGACGCAATGAAGCATGAAATAGTGGACAATGATTTGGAGGCCTTATTATGAAGAAGGTCGGTATGACTGGACTGGTATTGACGGTTTTGCTGTCTTTATCCGGGTGTATGCAATATGACAGGGTTATCAAAGTCAGGCCTGACGGCAGTGGCATTATAGAGGAAACTTCTTTGATGAGAAAGGAGTTCTTTCATCAGATGCAGGCCATGGCGGGAAATATTGCTAAACAGGCTGGGGAGCAAAAAGATGTCCAAGACAAGGCACAGAC
>DASPUA010000392.1:0-3885 GCA_035623135.1 Thermodesulfovibrionales bacterium
ACTGCTCATTGAGACCATAGGAAAAGCACAGGGGGTTTCGGTATCGGAAGATGAGGTGAAGCGTGCGATCATTGCTCTTGCGCAGCGGCTTTCGGTTTCACCTGAACAAATTATGAAGTTTTATATCTCAAGGGATGGTTCCCTGGAGGGTCTCAAGGGTTCGCTGTTTGAGGAAAAGGTGCTTGACCTTATACTCTCGAAGGCGAAACTGGAGAAAGGAGAATAGCGTGAGCGTAATACCCATTGTGATCGAGCAGACAGGACGCTCTGAGAGGGCATATGACATATATTCAAGACTTCTCAAGGACAGGATCATTTTTATGGGAACAGCCATTGACGATGCGGTTGCAAATACGGTCATCGCGCAGCTTCTGTTCCTGCAGACAGAGGATCCTGACAAGGATATCCACCTCTATATCAATTCGCCGGGCGGGATCGTCTCTTCAGGCCTTGCCATATACGATACCATGCAGTACGTGAAGTCTGATATTGCCACATACTGCATCGGGCAGGCGACGAGCATGGGCGCGCTGCTCCTGGCTGCAGGGACCCAAAAGAAGAGGTTCGCGTTGCCCCATTCAAGGATAATGATTCATCAGCCCATGGGCGGCTTTCAGGGCCAGGCTACCGACATCGAGATCCACGCCAGGGAGATACTCAGGACCAAGGATATTCTCAATCAGATCCTCGCATCCCATACGGGTCAGTCCATTGAGAAGATCCGGACAGACACAGACAGGGACTTTTTCATGTCAGGAGAAGAAGCCAAGGAGTACGGAATTGTGGACGAGGTTATCCATAGCATGAAGAAGAAGTAAACGGAGGGGAGGAGAATGGCCAAGAAAGAAAGGGACGAAACGAAACTTAAGTGCTCGTTCTGCGGGAAGGGTCAGGACGAGGTGAAAAAACTCATCGCAGGACCTACGGTCTATATCTGTGATGAGTGCGTGGAGCTCTGCAACGAGATCATCGCTGAGGAACTTTATGCAGAAACCACGACACAGGCACTGCCCAAGCTCCCGACACCCAAGGAGATACATGAATTCTTGAATGATTTTGTGATTGGTCAGGAAAAGGCCAAGAAGATACTTTCCGTGGCGGTGCACAATCACTATAAAAGGATCTACAATCCGGCCGCCTCCGAGGTGGAGCTGCAGAAGAGCAACATCCTTCTCATCGGCCCTACAGGAACCGGCAAGACACTTCTTGCCCAGACCCTTGCACGGCTGCTCGATGTTCCCTTCACCATAGCAGACGCGACCACCCTTACCGAAGCAGGATATGTGGGTGAGGATGTGGAAAATATCATTCTCAAACTCCTCCAGGCAGCGGACTACGAGGTGGAGCGGGCACAGAGGGGGATCGTGTATATCGATGAGATCGACAAGATCAGCAGGAAGTCTGAAAATCCCTCTATCACCCGAGATGTCTCTGGCGAGGGAGTGCAACAGGCCCTTCTCAAGATTATAGAAGGAACCATGGCCAATATCCCACCCCAGGGAGGGAGGAAACACCCTCAACAGGAGTTCATCCAGATTGATACCACCAATATCCTCTTCTTATGCGGTGGTGCTTTTGTGGGACTGGACGGGATCGTGGAGCAGAGGACCGGCAAAAAGACCCTTGGATTTGGCGCAGAGGTTATCGGCGCCAAGGAAAAGAAGATAGGAAATGTGCTGAGCCTTGTGGAACCGGAGGACCTCATCAAGTACGGAATGATACCCGAGTTTGTGGGGAGGCTCCCGGTTGTTGCGCTTCTTGATGAACTTGATGAGGGTGCACTGGTGAAAATACTTACAGAGCCCAAGAACTCCCTCGTCAAGCAGTATCAGAAGCTTCTCTCCCTGGACAATGTGCGGCTCAGATTTACGGATACGGCGCTTTCCGCAATTGCGAAGCGTGCCATACAGAGAAAGACCGGCGCCCGGGGACTTCGCGCCATCCTTGAGGAGGTCATGCTTGATGTGATGTATGAGATTCCTTCCCAGAAGGCGATCAAGGAATGCCTTATCAATGAGGATACGATACTGAAACGGGAACGTCCCATCTTGATTTACGAGAAAAAGGCAGAATCGGCATAGCCGGATACTGAGGCTTTTCAATCGAACACTTCCAAAGAGGGCACTGCAGCACGCTGCAGTGCCCTCTTTTTCTTTGGGTCAGGTGAGGGGAAACCGATGTCTACTAAACCGTCCTTCTTGAAGCTGACGCCCAAACTTACTTCTCATAACTGTGCGTTTCTTCCCCGAAGAAAAAAATGACGGCATCCCGCCGGATAAGCTATAGAGACTTGACAACTGAGTTTTCTGTGATAAAAGAAAAGTAATGTTTTTCAATCCATGTGCCTTTCTCGATATTCCACAGGGAAGAACACGGGGGGATTATTTCAAATGGCGAGCGGTAACTCAGTATCTCATAAGGAGGTGAAGTGTTCTTGGTAGGCCCTTAGAGAGAAATCCGGGGCTTCTCTTTGTTCAAACGAGTGTCGATAGCCATCAGCTTCGTTGATTCATTTGTTGATTATCGATCTGAAAAGGCATATTTCATCAAGGTAGTGGAATAAATCAAATGCTAAGTAGGTATGGACGGCAAACGAATGCGACATCCCTGATCTTCTTTATGTGCTCAAGTCTGCATATGATGAAGTCTCTGAAAAGTGAGTGGTACCATCAATAAATGTCACGGTGACAAAATAGTGTCAGTTTCCGTTCGCCGGTGAACCCGTTTATCTTCAAACAATTTCAGAAGTGCGCATAAAGGGGCGTGTTGCGCGGAAATGGGGTGAACAAAGGACATTGATTCAGAAATTGGTTTTTCTGGCGGAGAATGATTTCTCCATGGTCTTCCTGATACTCTCTTTTACGGGACCGTCTTCCAATTCAGAAACCGTCTCCTCTATCTGCTCCAGGGAAGCGCGGTCAAGGGAAGGTGTCTTTTGCAGCGGGGGGCGGGGCTTCTCCTTTGTCCTGGTTTGCACCTTTCCTATCCTGAACCTCACATCCTTTACCCCGAAGGGACTCACTTTTTTGAGTATCTCGGCTTTGAGGAAGATGAGCTGCTGATGCCACACCGGTGAATCCACTGCGATGAGAAGTTCACCCTGTTTCAGACTGCAAGGGGACATGTGGAGGGAAAGGGGCTTACGAAATATCTCAGGCCACTCTTTCTTTATCCGCTCGAACCTCACCGCCTCTTCCAGCCCCAGTCCTGCGACGAGGGGGGAGATGAGATTCCCGATTTTCTTCACAAGGCCTTTTTCACCAGTCCGGACCGCAAGCACCGTGTACAGACATATTCGCGGCGAACTCCGTTATTAACCATAATACGCGTCCTCTGAAGGTTGGGCAGTACCTGTCGCTTCGTCTTGTTGTTCGCATGACTCACATTGTTCCCCATTACCCTTCCCTTGCCACACACAAAACATGTTGCCATTGGATGTATCCTCCGATTCGTGAATGTATTCGTATCTGTACTGTTCGTGACAGTCAGGGGATTCAAGAAGTTGGAAAATCAGCTGAGGCCCGACTCCCGGAATCCTGTGCACGTCCGTAGGGACAATTGCATAAAAGAAGTTTTTTATGATAACATTTTAGTCTAATGGTTACAAGGGCACCTTACCTTGAAGGGGGTGTGAGGACGGTCACGGTATGGTCTTCTTGCATAGGAATGGAGGTTTGTTGAGATGTCGAAACTGAGGATCTACGAACTTGCGAAGAAGCTAAACGTCACCCATAAAGAGGTGATCTCTGAACTCTCAAAGCTCGGCATATCGGTCAAATCTCATGCCTCCACCATAGAGGACGGGATCGCGGCAAAGGTCGAGGCTGTTTTTAAGAAGAAACAGAAACCCGCTCCTGTCGCGAAGCCGAAGACAGCAAAACCAAA
>DASPUA010000393.1:0-7447 GCA_035623135.1 Thermodesulfovibrionales bacterium
TTTCCGGGATTGTAGAATGTGCAGAACCTTTTGCAGATGATGTCTGTATAGTTGTCTCTTTTCACTGTTGCCATTCACTGTTCACCTGTTTCAGCCGGTCACTTCCTTCAGCCAGTTTAGGTACTCTGCTGACCCTTCCACAATGGGAAGTGCAAGGATCTCAGGCACAGTGTAGCTGTGGAGCTCTTTCACCTTCTTCGAAAGGGCTGGAAAGAGGTGACGCTGCGTCTTGGCCACCATCAACACCTCAGGCTCATCCTCTATCTTTCCCTGCCAGAGATAGATCGACCGGATGCCCTTGATGATATTCACACAGCCTGCGAGGCGTGCCTCCACCAGTGCACGGGATATCTTTGCACCCTCGTCCTCACTGGAAGCGGTTATTAAGACCACGATGTTTTCCATGAAATTCTCCTTATCATTCTTTTTCATTCACACAGCGTGAAGAGGCGATGAACTTGTCCTTCCCGGTGTCATCAGAATGCACACAGGACGGGCAGACGAAAAATTCTTATACGAGCCCTTATAAGAGAAGCCTTATGGAGATATGGAGAAAACCTCGATGATAAATCGTTTAAGGCATCCCACATAAATATGCTGTCGGTTATTAGAATTCTGAGGCTGTTTGTCCTGTGTATGTCGCTGCTCCGTACCTATCCAATAAGTTTCCCATCTTTCATAAGCGTTGTCTTTGTCCCCTCGTTATCTATGAGCTCCACCGTGGGTCTGAAGAACACAAAATCCTGGTGAAAGGGCGTCTTTACCATGCCGCCGAAGGAACTGTTGTCACCCAGTGCGATGTGTATTGTCCCGAGTATCTTTTCCGACTCGAGGATGTTATCAGGCCTCTTCGCCTTTTCGTTCGTCCCGATGCCCAGTTCGGCAATATTCCTGTTCTCATTCCGCTCATTCAACTTCTTCTCAAGCAGCTCTGCATAAGGCTCATCTCCCTCAACCGATATAACCCGGCCTTTGTTCACCGTTAGTTTTACCGGAGTCAGCAATTCCCTTGTGGGAGCCCACTGGAGGACAAGCACGCCGTTGGCGGTCCCTTCAAGCGGCGCCAGATACACCTCGCCTGCGGGAAGATTACCAAAGGAGCCTGGTTTGGTGAGTATCCCTGAGTCAGGGAGTGCCTTTCTGCCTTTCTTGGAAAGTGAAAGGCGCGTACCATTGTGCGTAGTGATCCTTATTCTTTCTGCCCTGTTCACTGTCTTCGCGATCGCAGCTGTTCTCTTTGCAAGTGCCTTCCAGTCCACATCCATGGCGCCCTCAAGCATGGAGGCTTCAAAAAGGGGCATGCTCGCATAACGGCATCCGCAGATCCGCGTCAGAAAATCCCTGAAGCGCGTATGGCTCGTGGAGTAATGAGAAAGGGCGATCACCGCATTGACCGCAGAACGCTTTTGCACGCGTACGAGCGCCTCTGCCTTTCTTGTTTCCCTGTCCGAAATCTCCTTGGAAAGGAGGGGCAATAAGAGATCGGAGATGGCCAGTTCCCTCACTGCCTTTGGACCAAAGGCAAGCCGCCACAATTCCTCGGGAGGCTCTGCCCCATGGCTTTTGACAGAGGGATATTCGTGGAAGAGTATATTTCTTGTGAAGGACTTTCCTATCTCTGCGGTGAGGTATGCGATGTCCTTCAGCCTCTCCCGCTTGCATAGGTCCTGTGGATCGAGGAGCTCCTTTTCCGAGAGTTTATCAGTAAAGATCAGTACCCGCTCACCTTTGCGGATGCCGAGGTTCGTGGTAAAAATGGCCCTAATGGATTCAAGAAGCATATGTCTCTGGATTCACTCGCTGTTGCTGCGCTTCCCAATCGCAGATTCGAGTTTGGTAAGGAGATAATGTTTTCCGGCAAGAGAGGTAAGTTTCTTCATATTTGCCTTCTCAGAAAGCGCCTTGATATCAACGGCATCTTGACTGCTCAAGGGCAGGAGCTTCAGCAGTATCAGATACTCAGGGGCTACGACCTTGACGCTATGGTCAAATACTTCTGTGACAACAGCATTCTTAATAGCCTCGGCAGCCAACTCAAATCCTTTTGTGCTTATAATGTCCACCTCGATCTCCCCAGTGACAAAGGAGAGCTTTTCCTTTATGGTGGTCTTTTGTGTTCCTTTCTGTACCGCAACTCTCTTGTGCAACCTCGTTTCGATAATCGAGACTATATCAGACCAGCTTGTTTCTTTCGAAGCCGCCACAATAAGGTCAACATCTTTTGTGGTGCGGGGTCTCACCCACGCAGAAAGCGCAAGTCCGCCGATTAAGGCGTAGTCATCGATAAGTCTGTCTTCCCGGATCTCATCGAAAAAAGCGATAATTTTCTTGAAGGACTCAACAATAGACATTACTTTTTCTTCTTTGCCTTCCTCAGGGCATTCTTGAGAATGAGAGAAAGTTCAAGAAGTTCCAGCGATATCTCGATGTTCTTGCCGTTCGGTTTCACGGTGCGTTTTCTCATGGCAGCAGTTCTCTGCATATCCTGTAGAATTATACACCGACAGAGGAAGGTTTACCAAGAAAAAGACTTATGCAAACAAACATGAACAAAAGGCTTTATGTTGAGTCTACCCTTTTATCTTTAAAGATTACAGCGACCAAGTCCTAATATCAATGGGCCTGGAGGAGTTTGGCAAGCGAGTCTTTGCGATGCTCGGCCACACTTCGATACTATCACCCTTCTCATCTGCGGGGATTCCTCCTACTTAATGAGTTTATTTTCCCTGTGATAATGCAAAGCTTCTTGCGCCGGATACAAAGCCTCGTTCTGGGGAAGCAAAACTTGTTTACTCCTGAGTTCGGTGAGTAACCATTCGGTCGGTCTTTGCGCACTTAGCAGAGGAGTTACCATGATGCGGAACTGATCATCGATACTGATTAACCCCTCATCGAAAGACCAGTGATGCAGTTTGCAAAGAGCTATGCCATTTCGTATATCATCATTGGCTGAAACACCGAAGGGTATTATATGCGCTGCATCAACAACTGATGCACCTTCTAGAGTTAATATCCTCATATTGCACACAGAGCATATGTAATTGTAAATCGACATAATGACGTGCCGGAACCCTGCTTCTCTCACTTTTCCTTTGAACCGCATTCTTTCTTTTGGCTTGTTGGCCGCATAGGGCTCACTTGTTTCCGCTATTAGCAGGTGCTCATATTTCATAGCTTCCCTGCTCAAATTAATGGTTTGAATAAGCCTTCTTCTTTCCTCATTCTGAAAATAGCCATTAATGATTACTTGACGAAGGAGTTTCCTGTTATTGTCGGACAAAAGCATGGCATATAGCTCGTTATCTAGGAAGGCATATTTGACCATATCCCGAATTTGATAGCTCGACTTAATATGACGAATCAATTTGAATGACTTTTCATATCCTTCGCTGGGCACTAAGTGCCAAAAGCCATCGCTCTTCAAATGGAAAAATGGCAAAGCGACTATGCCCTTCTGATCAGGATAAAGAGAACTCCAATAATTCAGGAAGGTAGAGACTATCTCCGGGGTTAGTTCGATTTCATTCTCGCGAATAACACCCCGCTCGATCATCTCGATAATTGAAAGAAGCAATATTGGTTTGTGGGGTGCCGGCCTGCCGTGACTTCTATCGACTCTTAGTTGATCAAACTTCTTCAGATAGTAATCGATATTCTTGTCAGGCATGCTGATCTGAGGCAATAACGAAAACCTTCTTGCGCTTATTTTTCTTGGGAAGTTCCATGAGCATGTAATAGACGAACTGAACGAGCGCGGTCGAATCTTTCCCGCCGCTGAAACCCACAACCCACGGCTTTGAATCTTCCATGTACGCTATCTTCAGCTCTTCAATAATATCATCAATGAAATTTGATGGTTTTGGCTTTGGCTTACTTGCAGACAGTTCCATTGAAGACCTCTCCCGGATTGGCAATTATGGCATTCGTGACTTCCCTTCTGTCAAGCATAGGATACCACCATTGAGACATTTTATACCAAGGCGCGTATTTTTTCAGCATGGAATTGACTTAAAAGACGGGGAGAGGGGAAAGGATACGAAGCGGAAGAGGAAACCTATTTACCGAAAGATGAGTTCCATCTGTTCCAGGTGTTCCCCCGGGAAGCTGATGGGATATTCGTTATCGAAACATGCCCTGCAAAAATCGCCTGAATCAGGGACTATTCTTTTGAGTCCATCGAGGCTCAGGTATGAAAGGGAATCAGCGGTGATGTATTTTCTCGTCTCTTCTATCTGATGGGTATAGGCGATGAGCTCCTGCCGCGTGGGCGTGTCAATGCCGTAAAAACATGGTCCGATAGTAGGGGGTGAACTTATCCTCATATGGACCTCCTTTGCGCCTCCCACTTCCCTGATCATCTTGATGATCTTCTTGCTCGTAGTGCCCCTCACAATGGAATCATCCACCACTACCACCCGTTTCCCTTCAAGGAGTCTTTTCACAGGATTGAGCTTTATCTTTACCCCGAAATGGCGTATACTCTGTTTCGGCTCGATGAAAGTCCTGCCCACATAGTGGTTTCGGATAAGGCCGAAATCAAAATGGATGCCGCTTTCTTCAGAGTATCCTATGGCAGCCGGAACCCCGGAATCAGGCACAGGGATCACAATGTCGGCTTCCACAGGGAGCTCCCTTACAAGCTGCCTCCCAAATTCCTTTCTCACCTCATTCACATTTTGATACCCGAAGATGTAAC
The DNA here is from genome assembly GCA_035623135.1 of Thermodesulfovibrionales bacterium. GTDB lineage: Bacteria > Nitrospirota > Thermodesulfovibrionia > Thermodesulfovibrionales > UBA9159 > DASPUA01. Next base: position 4,697 of record DASPUA010000393.1, read on the forward strand.
TGTCCGGGCGGGAAAAATAAATGAATTCAAATACGCAGTGCGCCTTTCTGCTTCCCGGCAGCGCCCTTACAGACCTCAGGCCATTCTCATCTATGATAAGCATTTCTCCCGGCTCCACGTCCCTTATGTAGACAGCATTAATCAGGTCCAGTGCACACGTCTCAGAGGCAACCACGTACGCGCCATCCACCTGTCCGAGACAGAGAGGCCTTACGCCGTATTGGTCTCTCACGGCAATGAGCTCCTTTTCCCTGAGGATGAGAAGACTGAACGCACCGCTCACCCTGCTCAATGCCTGGATGACTCGATCGTAGGGGTTGTCTCCCTTGGCGTGGGCGATGAGATGGACAATCACCTCGCTGTCTGAAGTTGACTGAAATATCGCTCCCTCATTTTCCAGCTCTTTCCTTAGTTCCGTGGCATTCACAAGATTGCCGTTGTGGGCAAGGGCAAGGGAGCCAAGGGCAAAATTTGCCATGATAGGCTGCACATTCTTCAGCACGCTGCTTCCTGCGGTGGAATAACGATTATGTCCTATGGCCAGATAGCCTGGGAGCCTCTTGAGCCTCTTCTCCGTAAAGATATCCGCAACAAGACCCATCGACTTTTCGAGATAGAGCTGCTTGCCGTCAGAAGAACAGATGCCCGCTCCCTCCTGTCCCCTGTGCTGGAGGGCGTAAAGGCCAAGGTAGGTGAGATTAGACGCCTCGGGATGGTTAAACACGCCAAATACCCCGCACTCCTCATGGATATCGTGGAACATATAATGTACCAAAGCGCTCATCTGCACATCCCTCACAGTCTCCTAAGCTTTCTCGGAGGATGGAAAACGAATGTACTTCTCCCAGTAAGCCAAAAGCTCCTTCGTGGCTCTGAGATCGCCAAAGCAATATTTCGCGATTTCGAGATACTTGCCCGAAGTGTAGAGATCCTTCACCTCATATCCGGTGATCCCGTCGGATTTGGGGCTCTTGATATCAAAAGCCCTGCACCACATGTCGAGGCTGAACTTTCTTCTGGATGCACCGTAAAAGGTGAGCTGGTCCAGGAGATCAATATGCGGACCACTATACCTGTTGGGCATGAGGTCCCTGGATGGTTTCACCTTGTGCACTGCGGACCGTATCATGATAAAGGGACAATCAAAGGACCTTCCGTTAAAGGTGATGACCTGGTCATACCCTTTTATGAGGTCCCAGAATTTCTGGATTATCCCCTGCTCGGTGCCGGTCTCGAAGTGTATTGCATCCTCTTCGAAGGGCAAAAGGGGATCGTGGGGAGCCTGAAAATATACCGCGCCCTTCATGGTATCCGGATTGAGCATCCCTATGGCCACTATCTCACCCGTGAGGGGATAAAAGGAGAGGCTGTCCTTCACCTCCTGAATATCCTCTTCTGTCTCTGCCCACTTGAGGAGATAGTCCTGTGTCGTCTTGTCAAAAGACCCGAAATCCCTCCCTACGGTCTCTATATCAAAAATAATCCTTGACATTCCCTCATTTTCAGCAGCACACAAGAAGCATCCGACTAGCCAGGAACATTCATTAATCAATTACTTACGACTTATGCTCACACCTTACTGCTTTCTGCCCGCTATGTCTACGATGCCTTGGGCAGTTCTTTAAATACCTTCCATGTCTTAAGGAGGTCTATCGCCCTCTGCAACTGGACATCATCCTTCTCGGATACTTCCAGGGGAGCCATTTCCTGCTCGGCTTGGCCTTTTTCCTCCTCCTTTTCATTCTTAAGATGCCTCTCCAGATCCTTTTCCCTCACCACCGTATGTTCCTTCGTACCGTTCTTTGCCTCGATCTTCACTACAATATCGGGCATAATTCCGGTTGACTGTATGGACGTGCCGCTGGGTGTGTAGTAACGTGCCGTGGTCAGCCTCAGGCCGGACCCATCGCTGAGGGGTATCACGCTCTGAACAGAGCCTTTGCCAAAGGTCTGAACCCCCAGTATCACCGCCCTCCGCCAATCCTTGAGCGCCCCTGCCACAATCTCCGATGCACTGGCACTGCCCTGATTCACGAGCACCACCATGCTCGGTTTGTCATAAAAGGTAAAATTCCCCCCTGTGCGGTATTCGTTCTTCTCTCCTGCCCTGTCTTTTATATACACGACCAGTTTGCCGGGGGGAAGAAACTGGCTCGTCACATCAACCGCACTGTTGAGAAGCCCGCCCGGATCGTTCCTGAGATCCAGCACAAGGGAATTGACCTTATCCGCACTGAGCTGTGAAAGGACCTTCGAGAGGTCAGCAGCGGTCTGCTCCTGAAACTGGGTGAGCTTGACATACGCTATCCCCTCCTCCAGCATCTTATACTTCACACTCTTTATCTTGATGATTTCTCTCATGATGGCAAATTCCTTGGGTTCCTTCCATCCCTCTCTCATAATGGTAATTCTCACTGATGTTCCTTTGGGTCCCCTCATCTTGTTCACCGCATCCAGCAGTCCCATATCCCTTGTGATTTCGTCATTGATCTTGACTATCCTGTCACCTGCCTGTATGCCCGCCTTGTATGCAGGAGTATCATCAATAGGAGCGATTACGGTAAGGATGTTGTCCTTAATGCCTATCTGTATGCCGAGACCGCCGAATTCGCCCTTGGTGTCAACCTGCATCTCCTTGTACGCCTCGGGGTTCATAAAGCCGGAATGGGGATCAAGGGAATTGATCATTCCCTTGATTGCACCATACACAAGGTCCTTGGTTTTTATTTCTTCGACATAGTTTTTTTTCAC
>DASPUA010000394.1:0-3684 GCA_035623135.1 Thermodesulfovibrionales bacterium
TCGCTGGGGAAAAGGGTATTGGTGAAAGGGGTTTCAGGCTCGTGACCAACTGCAATCCGGAAAGCGGCCAGGCGGTTTATCACATCCATCTCCACCTGCTGGGCGGACGTCCCATGCACTGGCCTCCAGGATAGGATGGTAGGAGTATAACTGGATGATTGCGGTTTCCCTGCAGTCAGGAAGCAACGGCAACTGCTTGTATGTTGAGGCGGGCAGTGTGCGACTCCTTTTTGATGCGGGCATATGCGGCGCTGAGGCAGAGCGGAGGCTGGCTGCAATAGGGCGCGACATTCGTGAAGTGCACGCCCTGATCATATCCCATGACCACGCTGACCATATCCGCTATGCGGGCGTATACCAGAGAAAATACAATATTCCCCTCTATATTACGCCGAGGACCCTCTATAGGGCAGAAAGGGGAAGAATACTCGGCAGGCTGAAGCACGTGAACTATTTTCTTGCGGGCGGAAAGATACAATTCGGGGGCCTCTCTGTGCAGACAATCCCCACTCCCCATGACGCAGAGGACAGTGTTGCCTTTGTGGTTTCTTCCCGAGGCAAGCGCCTGGGCATATTGACCGACCTGGGACACTCCTTTAAGGAGTTGGTGCCCATTGTTTCCTCTCTTGATGCGGTCTTTATCGAAAGCAATTATGACTTAGAAATGCTCACAAGAGGACCCTATCCCCTTTCCCTCAAACGCCGCATCAAGGGGCCGAAGGGCCACCTTTCCAACAGGGAGGCTGCTGAACTCCTCCAAGCCGGCCGGAAATTACAATGGGCATGCCTTGCCCATCTCTCGGAAAAGAACAACCATCCGTCCGTTGCCTTTCGCAGCCACAGGGAAACCGTGGGTACAAAGCTAGCCCTCTATACCGCTAGCCGCTACAGATCAACAGAGTTGTTCTTTGTCTAGCCACAGCCTTTAAGTTTATTGGATATGCGTAACCATATTTGGGTAAAGAGGCATCGGACTCGTAGTCTTCCGGCACTGGCTGCGGGCAGGGCCATTGACAAGGGGAATGTGTATTAACCCATTTGCCTTAAAAATAGGATGTGTCCCTATGTTACCCTCAAACCTATACAGCCAACCGTTTGTCTTCGATCAGTAACCTCCTGAACTTCTGCACGTCCAGCGGAACACTAAAATAATAACCCTGTATTTCGTCGCACTTGTTCTCAATTAAGAATGACAACTGCCTTTCAGTTTCTACCCCCTCGGCAAGCACTCTGAGGTTTAAGTTATGTGCAAGGGAGATGATCGACTTTACGATCGAACCACTACTATGGGAAGAGGTAATTTCACTCACGAAGGAAAGATCAATTTTAAGCTTGTCTATGGGCAATTGCCGCAAGTAGCTCAGCGACGAATATCCAGTGCCAAAATCATCAATTGACAGGTATACCCCCATTTCCTTTAGCTGATGCATCACTTTCATCGCTTCCTCGGTGTCCTTCATGATAATTCTTTCTGTGAGCTCCAGGTCCAGATATTTTGGTTCATAGCCGGTCTCTTGTATGATGTCCTTAATCATTTTCACAATTGTCTGCTGAGTGAATTGAGTGGCCGATAAGTTCACCGCAACCCGCAGGGGAGAAAGCCCCTCTTTCTGCCACAATTTGTTTTGTTTACAGGCCGTTCTCAGCGTCCATTCACACAGTTGCATAATTAGGCCTGTTTCTTCTGCGATATGGATAAACTGCGAGGGTGGAACGAGCCAATCACGCTCTTTCCGCCGGATGAGTGCTTCCATCCCTGTTACCCGTCCTGTACTCAGGTCCACCTGGGGCTGATAATGCAGGACAAACTCCTCACGCTCAATCGCATTACGTAAATTAGCTTCTACACTGAGACGCGCAAACGCCTTATCGCTCATTTGGGGATCATAGAATTGAAACTTGCGGTTACCCAATTCTTTGGCCCGCTGCATGGCTGTATCAGCATTTTTTATGAGTACATCGCCTCTTTCTCCATCTGAAGGATACAACGCAATACCAATGCTCACGGTAACGTAGATTTCACGGCCTTTGAATTTATAGGGAAGGGACAGGACCTCAATAATCTTTTGAGCTACCAAGGTGGCAGCCAGGTCATTCTTAAGTTCCGATAACACTATCGCAAATTCATCACCTCCAAAACGTGCCACAGTATCTCCTTTGCGTACACAGTGTACAAGCCGCTGGGCAACTTCATTGAGCAATTGATCTCCCGCGCCATGTCCGAAGGTATTATTGACATACTTAAACTGGTCCACATCAAGGAACAGAATACCCGCCAAATGATTCTGTCGATTCGAGGATATCATTACCTGATTCAGCCGATCATGTAACAGGATCCGGTTGGGCAAATTGGTGAGGCTATCATAATGAGCGAGATGTTCAATATATTCTTCGGTCTGTTTCAACGAACTAATATCCGTAAAAAAGCCAACATAGTTCACGCTCTTTCGTTTTTTATCCTTTATTGTTTTAATGGAGAGCCATTTCGGAAAAACCTCACCGTCTTTGCGTCTATCCCATACCTCTCCTTGCCACTGACCGGTCTGTTTCAAAGATCCCCACATCTCTTCATAAAACCCGGCATCGTGACGACCTGAACTCATAATTCTTGGGTTCTTACCGAGCACCTCCTCTTTCTCGTACCCTGAGATAGTGGAAAACGCGGGGTTCACATACACAATGGTTCCCTCGGCATCTGTAATGAGTATGGCTTCGTTACTGTTTTCTAAGATGGATTGAACGAGATGACTTTCCAGATTAATTCCATGATAGTCGGTTCTTAAACAAATATACAGTGAAGGTACAAAAACAACCAAAAACACTACTGCGCTGATGATGCCGGTTTCCGCAAGCGATAACGGGGGCAATACTGCGAGAAGGATTACATAACATAATGCGCCTGCGACCATAAGGACAACCCCACGCATGAGTAAACGGGTCGAATTCGAAATCAGGGGCATTTTCATCTGATATCTTTTCTCAGGACGCACCGCAGCACATCTTTTCTTTAGACCTTATCACAATCAATCCTCACGTGACAAGCAGGACTCTTTTCCAAGGGTGTATTCAAAAAATGCTATATGAAAGGCGAAACCGTCACTGCTCTCGGCCAACCTGTGTGTACTTTGACAGTTTCAGAACCGAAAAACCAGCGCTAATCTGAGCACTATTCATCAACTGAAACATCATATTGAAAAACGTTACATTCTTGACAATGCCTGCTAAGAAATTTCTTGACAAACACTTTCACCTGCTATAGGATAAGGTCATCAGATGGTCAGACCATTCTAAAATCCGATCAATGATGTCAGCACTGAGGAATGTGGTAATCCATGTGAGCAGGGCTTGCACAAAATCTAACAGGAGGGGTTGATAATGGGAAAATGGAAATGTATTGCGTGCGGCTACATTTATGACCATGAGGAGGGTGATCCCGACGCCGGCATTGAGCCCGGGACCGCTTTTGAGGATTTGCCTGATGACTGGGTCTGTCCAAGATGCGGAGTGACCAAGGATATGTTCGAAAAAATATCCTAACGCGAAGGACATGCGGGCTCCGGTAATGACGGTAGATCTGGAATTAAAAGTAAGTGAAGCATTTATCGAAGATGTGGGCCAGGGATGGGCTCGCCTCGACTCAGACGACATGAAAGCGCTGGATGCTACTCTCGGGGATCTCATCGA
>DASPUA010000395.1:0-6937 GCA_035623135.1 Thermodesulfovibrionales bacterium
GGAGAATGGATTCAGAGATATCCGGGTTGTTCCTCAGGAACTCTTTCACATTCTCCCTTCCCTGGCCGATCCTGCTCCCGCTGAAACTGTACCACGCGCCCGACTTTTCTATGATCCCGTTGTCGACGCCTACATCCACAAGCTCTCCCACACGCGATATTCCTTCATTAAAGTATATATCAAACTCTGCCTGTTTGAAAGGCGGGGCGACTTTGTTCTTCACCACCTTTACCCGTACTCTTCCCCCCACAGTTTCCTGGTTCTCTTTCAGGTTATCAATTTTCCTGATGTCAAGTCTCATGGAAGAATAAAACTTGAGTGCGGTCCCTCCTGTCGTCGTCTCTGGATTGCCGAACATGACACCTATCTTCATCCTGATCTGGTTGATGAAGATGATGGTTGTCAGGGATTTTGAGATGGCTGCAGTCAGCTTTCTCATGGCCTGACTCATGAGCCTTGCCTGGAGTCCGGGAAGGGAATCTCCCATCTCTCCCTCGATCTCTGCCTTCGGGACAAGGGCTGCAACCGAGTCGATTACGATGATATCCACCGCCCCGCTCCGCACAAGGGCCTCTGCCACCTCCAGCGCCTGTTCGCCGGTATCAGGCTGAGACACCAGGAGGTCTTCCACCTTCACGCCCAGTTTTCTCGCGTAATTGATATCAAGGGCATGCTCTGCATCAATGAATGCGGCCACGCCACCCGCTTTTTGGGCCTCTGCAATAGCATGGAGGGCAATGGTCGTCTTACCTGAGGACTCAGGGCCAAATACCTCCACGACCCTGCCACGGGGATATCCGCCAATGCCCGTGGCGATGTCCAGGGCTATGGAACCCGTGGGGATAGCCTGGATGCCTTCAGTAACTTCTGCAGCACCCAGTTTCATTATGGCGCCTTTGCCAAAACTCCGTTCAATCTGTGAAATGGCCATTTCCAGGGCCTTTGTCTTGTCTTTATTGGTCATTGCTCCTCCTCTTCAGGTTGAACTCAGCTATAGTTGTATACTGAGCACCACCTGGTTTTAAATCGCTTTTCATTAACGAGACTTTATTGACTCCTATATTACCAAAATCCCTGTCTTTTAGTGCCTCCATTGCCCTCAGGAGGGATTCCTTGCCTGCAGATGACTTTATCCTCCCTATAGTAAGGTGGGGAGAGAATGGCCTGTCTTCTTCCTTAAAACCAATGAGTGACAAACTATTCTCAACTTCTTTTTGAAGTTTTATGAGCTTCTCTGATTCCAGGATGTCTATCCATATTACCCTTGGCCTTCTTTTGTCGGGGAAAATTCCTACTCCCTTGAATTTCAAGGCAAAAGATTCGTGATGAGACGCACTGGACAAGAGTGTCTCTTTGATCCCTGTTATAGCATCCTCAGGTATTTCTCCAAGGAATTTAAGTGTAATATGGAGGTTCGCAGGGGCAACCCACTTTACATCCCAATTGCCTGATTTCAGGCCGGCTGTTGTCCTGTCAATCTCGTTTCTCAGGGAATCATCAAGGTTTATGGCGACAAAGCTCCTCATGCCCAGACTTCGAGCACCTCACCCAGAAACTTAAGTGCGGCCCTGGCTGCCTCATGCTTTATCTCTTCCCTTTCCCCATCAAAGAGCATGCCTTTTGAAACAGTTTCCCTGTTCCAGTCCACTGCGATGTACACAAGGCCCACCCTCTTGTCCTCCATAGGGTTTGGACCGAGGTTGCCGGTGGTCGAGAGGGAGAAGTCAGTGTTGTTTTTTTTCCTCACCGCAACGGCCATTGCCTGAGCAGTCTTTTCACTCACGGCCCCGTGACTCTTGATCAACGACCTCCTGACTCCAAGAAGCTTCACTTTGGACTCTGTTGAATAGCACACCACAGAAGAATCAAGAAAAGAAGATGCTCCGGGGAGATTGGTTAACAGATGGCTGATGAGGCCGCCTGTGCAGGACTCTGCAATGCTCAGCGTCAAGTCCGAGCGTTTGAAATGGTGGTGAATTTTCTCTATCAGTTCCCTGTCAGAAGTATCCATGCACGCATCACGAGGTTTGTATACACTCCTGCGACTAAATCATCAGCCATGACACCATACCCACCCGGGAAAGTTCTCTCTATCCATCGTATGGGAGGCGGCTTTAGTATATCGAAAACCCTGAACAAAAGAAAGGACGCGGCAAGAAATGACAGTGTATGAGGAAGAAGCAAAATAGAAAGGGCGTAGCCTACAAATTCGTCGATGACAATGTGACTGCTGTCTTTCTCGTTCAGTATCTCTTCTGCTTTGGACGATGCAATGACTCCTATTGCAGTGACGAAAATTATCAGAGAAATGTGGACAGGTATGGTCGGCTTTAGAAGGGCAAAAAAGACTAGGGCGGCAAAGGTGCCAAAAGTCCCTGGTGCTATGGGAAGATAGCCAATAAAGCCGAGCGTGGCGATGTTCTTGAAAAGCGACGAAATAATCATACGGTTAGATTATCACAAAAATGCTTTGATGTGCCTATGAAATACTGTCAGATTTATTTTGTTACGTTTTTCCTGAAATCGAACATATGTATTTTGTCAGAGATGAGGTATTCCAGCGGAAACACTCAACCCTCATGAGCGCCTTGTGAGGTCTGCTGTCTTTGCCTACTCAATGGTAAGCCTAAACTCCTTCACTAGAATGTTAGGAGCTGCTTTTATGGCATAAGACAGTGCATTGTCTTTTTTGCCCACGATTATGATGCCCCGAACGTTATCCGTATTGTAGTTTTCCTGCACCCAGCCCATGTACCTAAGAATCTGACCCACAACCTGATCGCTCCCCTGCTCTCGTTTCAGTTCGATAACAACATATCTCCCTAAATGGTCTTGGCATAGAATATCCAACCTCCCTGCAGTTGTGCCCAATTGTCTTTTGAGTAGTTTTAGACCTGGCTCAATCTTTTCAAGTTGCAGCAATACAAAGTCTTCAAGGTTTCGCTCTGCAAGCGGGCGCCGTTGGCTTGTAGGCGTCAACGAAGCTTTTTGGACCGAACGAGACTTCAGGGTTGAGTGCATTAACGTTTGGTTAGGTTGCCCCGGCTGCAAAACTCGGACGTAGTCCCGAGGAGCTTTTTTAACGGGGCCACCTCCGTATTTTTGAAAATCGTAGGTGTTGTAGGAAAAGGGTTCAATGTGTGTCATCACTAAAACATTTTTCCAAGGGTAAGTCCGGCAATTTTTGAAATTCTCATCCCATTCTCTCAACCATGGATCTGGCAATTACTATACGAACTGTCGTATTTTTCGAAAGCTGCCTAAACTATATCACATCCTAAAGATTTCTCAAAGATTGTCTAAAGGGCCAAGTGGTAGGCAACTATAACTAAAGGATGGAGACTATGCAGTGCAGCAGTTCTGTTCTCCCTATCCCTCGACGATCCTGTAACTGAATGTGATGTGGGCGCAGCCCTCGAGGGTGGCTTTTACAGAGCAGTACTTCTCCATGGAGAGATTCACGGCTCGCTTTACTGCTTCCTCGGAGATGCCGCGGCCCGTCACCACAAATTCAATGGTAATGTCAGTGAATTTCTTCGGATGTTCTTCTGCGCGTTTTCCTTTTATGTTAATCTCGAGCCCTCGAATGTCCTGTTTCTTCTTCTTAAGCACCGAGACCACATCCATGCCTGAACAGCCTCCCAGCCCTACGAGGAGAAGCTCTGTGGGCCTGACTGCGGTATTGCGTCCCCCATACTCCGGCTCGCCGTCCATGAGCACAGCATGACCGGACTCTGTTTCTCCCACGAACTGGAGACCATCACTATATTTCACCTTCACTTCCATTTATTCCTCCTTGCGCAGAAACGGGTTATTGGTTATGGATAAGTTAGAAGTAATCGCTGAATGGCGGTTGATTTTCCGGTCTTATCATCCATCTCTATCACCACTGCGGAAAGTATTCCGTTGCCTTTGGCTGTCTCGAATTTTCTTGGCATCTGGAGGAGGAACCTCTCAATGATTTGCTCCTTCTCAATTCCAATAACCGAGACTTCAGGCCCTGTCATCCCCACGTCCGTGATATAGGCTGTGCCTCCCGGCAGTATCTTTTCATCAGCGGTCTGCACATGGGTGTGCGTACCTATCACCGCGCTGACCTTCCCATCCACAAAATAACCGAAGGCTATCTTTTCCGAGGTGGCCTCAGCATGGAAATCAACAAGGATAAACTTGGTTTCATTCTGCATCCTCTCGATCTCCTCCAGGCCAAACCTGAAAGGACAATCGATACCGGTGTGCATAAAGACCCTTCCCGAGAGATTGATTACCGCGATCTTGGTCCCGTGCGGAAGGGGATAGAGGATGCTGCCGTAGCCGGGAACGCCGGGAGGGTAATTGAAAGGTCTGATGAGGCGATTCTCTTTCCCGATATAAGGGACCGTTTCTTTTTTGTCCCAGATGTGATTTCCGCTCGTAATCACATGGATCCCGCAGGTGAAGAGCTCTTCGGCTACCTTCTCAGTGATACCAAACCCTCCCGCGGCATTCTCACCGTTTGCAATGACACAGTCAATCTTGTAGCGGTCCACGAGAGTTGGCACAAGGGCTTTTACGACCGTTCTTCCCACTGTGCCTACGATGTCACCTATGAAGAGGACCCTCATACGGACAAATATCGACCCTCGAGGTATGCAACGTGAGGACTCCGCAGAACTCCGAAGCGGGTTCGGCGTGTCACAGGATCATTTTGCATATTCCACATATCGTGACTCCCTGATCACTGTCACCTTTATCTGGCCTGGATAGGTCATCTCTGCCTCGATCTTTTTTGAGAGGTCTCTGGAAAGCATGGAGGCCATTTCATCCGTCACATCTTCGGGCTTCACGATGATTCTCACTTCTCTGCCTGCCTGGATTGCGTAGCATTTTTCTACGCCATTGTAAGACATTGCCATCTGTTCCAGCTTCTCAAGACGCTTTAAATAGTTTTCGATACTTTCCCTTCTCACTCCCGGCCTCGCTGCAGAAAGCGCGTCCCCTGCTGCAACAAGGGCAGACTCGACTGTGGTGGGTTCTTCATCTCCATGATGCGCGAAAATGGCGTTGATTACCTTGTGGTTTTCTCCATACTTCTTTGCGATGTTCGCACCAATTTCCTGGTGGGAACCCTCCATCTCGTGATCCACTGCCTTTCCTATATCGTGCAAAAGGCCCCCCCTCTTAGCCAGCTTGATATCAACCCTGAGTTCCGCGGCCATAGTACCTGCAAGGTAGGCAACCTCCCTCGAATGCTGGAGCATGTTCTGCCCATACGAAGTTCTGTATTTAAGCCGCCCAAGAAGTTTGATGATTTCGGGGTGTATACCGGAAAGGCCGAGGTCAAAGACCGCTTTTTCCCCTTCTTCCTTGATCGTGGCATCGACTTCTTTCTTTACCTTTTCCACAATCTCCTCGATCCTCGTGGGGTGTATCCGGCCATCAGCAATCAGCCTTTCGAGTGAAAGACGCGCAATTTCCCTTCTCACAGGGTCGAAGGCCGAGAGCGTCACAAGTTCGGGGGTATCATCCACGATGAGATCAACGCCGGTAGCAGCCTCTAGGGCACGGATGTTTCGCCCCTCTCTTCCTATGATTCTTCCCTTCATCTCGTCGTTGGGGAGACTTACCGCAGTTACTGTTCCATCAGCAACATAATCGCTTGCGTACCGCTGGATGCTGAGGCTCACAATCTCCTTTGCCTTTTTTTCAGCCTGCTCCCGTGCTTCATCCTCGATCCTTTTTGCAAGTTTCGATGCCTCAAATTGTGTTTCTTCCTCCACCCTTCTCAAAAATTCCTGTCTGGCGTCTTCAACGCTCAGTCCCGACACCCGCTCCAGGGTTGCCATCTGCTCTTTGATAATCTGGTGATAGTGGTTTTCCTTGTCCTGGAGCCCCCGTTCTTTTGAGTTGTATTCTTTTTCCCTCTTGTTAAGTTCATGTTCTCTTTTCTCCGCCTGACTGACCCGCCGCTCCAATGCCTCTTCCTTCTGCCTGAGCCTCCGGTCAAGCTGATTCAGTTCGTGCCGGCGTTCTCTCAGCTCCTTCTCTGCTTCCGATTTTGCCTGGTATACGAGATCCTTTGCCTCTACCGCAGCTTCTTTTTTCAGTACGTCCGCCGCCTTTTTCGCTTCTGCGATGATGTCTTCACGTTCCTTTTTCAGGGCTGATTGCTGGGACCGGAGAGAACGTTTGTAGAGGAGGTTTAGGAGTATTCCGAGTGAAATGCCAAAGAAAACGGCAATGAGCAGATACCATGAATCAAACATCATTAGTAATCCCCCTTTCGTAACTGCGTTCTTGAGGGAGAGTTGCGGGCTTATGACGCGGGCTTGTCAGTGGGAGGATAGTGCGTGGGACTGTGATGTGTGCAAATCGAGATCTTTATGCTGAACAATCGCGATTTTCACAGTGGCGTGAAGTAATGTTTCCATCGTTGAAGATAGGCACAGTACCAGAATCTCTATCCTTGTATGTATATTCTCCACAAAAAACAAAGCTGTCATAATTATCCGCACTATAAACCCGCCCTGCCGTGCAGGTGAATAATCAGATCCGCCTATAATATAGGTGGGTGTCTTGAAGGCGACATAAGGCTTCCCAGCACGTGAGTGCTCGGCATGCACACCGTACCCCTTACGCAGACTCCCAAAAGATCTAATTTGCCGGATCAACTTTTTTCACCCGTCACGAACAGGGCAGGCTAACTGCCCTCAATCTTAACTTAATTATATTTATAGCAGAAATGAGAGGGTTAGGGCAAGAAGAAATTACTGCGCGCAGAAGAAATGAGGGGAATAAGGGGCCAGCAGGAAACCAGGCGCAAAAATAGTGAATCAGGTTTCTTTGGTCCCCATAAGGACTTACCCTTAACAAGTGAGTGAACAATGAGGAAAATGCTACACAATCAGGATTCCAGCGTACCCCACCACATGCTCATAGTCGCCGCTCACCTCGCCTG
>DASPUA010000396.1:0-3174 GCA_035623135.1 Thermodesulfovibrionales bacterium
TCCTTTGAAGTTGGGAAATGCTCCCCTCGTTGCCGCCAGTTCAAGGGACGACTGTCTGGCGGTATCCCTGAAAAATTTCATAAGTTCCCTTGCGAGCCGGAAGGCGCGCTTCCCGTTATAGGGGATACCAAGGTAAATCAGCATATCTGCCCAGCCCATAACACCAAGACCTATCTTTCTGTTCCCTCTGTGCATGAGTTCTATGTCAGGAAGGGGATACTTGTTCACATCTATGGCATTATCAAGGAATCTCACCGCAGTCTTGATGTCCTGTGAGAGAGCTTCAAGATTGATCCGGTTCATTATGTCCTTGCCAGATGAACGCGAGCCGGAATCCGCGTATAGAGAGATATACTTGGAGAGGTTAATGGAACCGAGAACACAGGCTTCATAAGGGAGCAGTGGCTGCTCGCCACAGGGGTTGGTGCTTTCCATCATCCCTATATGGGGCGTGGGGTTGTACCTGTTAATCCTGTCGATAAAAACGAGACCTGGGTCGCCTGTCTCCCATGCACTGGCTACAATCTCGTCAAATACGACCCGCGCCTTTAATCTTCCTGCAACCGCCTTGCTCCGGGGGTTTATCAAGTCGTATTCGCGGTCGTGCGCAAGGGCATCCATGAAGGCGTCGGTGATAGCCACCGAGATATTAAAATTTGTCATCTCCCTCTCATTCCTCTTTATTCTGACAAATTCAAGGATGTCGGGATGGTCAATCCTCAGGATACCCATATTTGCGCCGCGCCTTGCCCCTCCCTGTTTGATGACATCCGTTGCAGTGTTGTATATCTTCATAAAGGAGACAGGGCCACTGGCGATGCCGCCTGTGGAACGAACCACATCCGTCCTTGGTCTTAACTTTGAGAAGGAAAAGCCTGTTCCCCCTCCGCTCTGCAGAATGAGAGCGGCGTTCTTCAGGGTATCGAAAATGCTCTGCATCGAATCATCCACCGGAAGGACAAAGCATGCAGCCAGCTGCCCGATATTCTTACCGGCATTCATGAGGGTGGGGGAGTTGGGGAGGAATTTGAGGCCTGACATGAGGGTATAAAAACGCTCTTCCCAAAAGGAATAGTCTCCACTATAGAGTTTTTCGGCAGAAGCGATGCTGGAAGCGACACGTCTGAACATACCGTCAGGCGTTTCGGTGATTTTTCCCTGCTCATCTTTGATCAGGTAACGTGCCTTCAGGACTTTAATCACATTTTCGGAGAGGTCCATATTTGATAATTATATCAAAATATCGTATATCAACAATGTTTGGAGCAGAAATCGCATGAAAGAAGGTGTGTGTTTCCCGGTGATTTGCCTTGCTTGACAGACTTGCCCATTGGTTATAGACTTTGGCTATGACGACACGCGAGCAGGTCTCTCTCTGTTTTTCTGCTGTAATCACGCATGATCTGGGTCATAGAATCCTGTGAATTCATGTAATAGCATTGTTCGGTGTCCATGGATGAGTACAAGAAATTATAAAAAGGTTCAGAAAAAGAGGAGGGGTGGCCATGTCACTTTCCAGGAGAGAATTTCTTAAGACAGCTGCAGCGGTAGCAGCTGCAACCGCAGTGGGAATGAGTGTGCCCGAGGAGATGGAAGCAGCAGCAAAACAGACGGAGGGAGGATGGAAGTGGGACAAATCGGTCTGCAGGTTTTGCGGGGTCGGCTGCGGTATCATGGTGGCAACAAAGGGCGACAGGATCGTTGCGGTAAAAGGTGACCCCGCTGCTCCGGTGAATATGGGGCTTAACTGCATTAAAGGCTATTTTAATGCAAAGATCATCTATGGTGCGGACCGCCTCACAGAACCTCTCCTGAGGGTGAATGAAAAGGGTGAATTTGACAAGAAGGGCAAGTTCAAGCCGATTTCCTGGAAGCGGGCCTTTGATGAGATGGAAAAGCAATTTAAGAAATACTATAACGAAATGGGCCCCACCGGTGTTGCCATGTTCGGCTCAGGGCAGCATACGATAATAGAGGGTTACATCGCTGCAAAGCTTTACAAAGGGGGATTCAGGTCCAACAACCTGGATCCCAATGCGCGCCACTGCATGGCGAGTGCAGTGGTGGGTTTTATGCAGACCTTTGGCATTGATGAACCTGCCGGGAATTATGATGACATGCATCATTCTGACACCATAGTGCTGTGGGGTGCCAACATGTCGGAGATGCATCCTGTGCTCTGGTCAAAAATCACTGACAGGAAACTGAGCGATACCCAGAAAGTCAAGGTGGTGAATCTCAGTACCTTTTCAAACAGATGCTCGAACTTGGCTGATGTGGAGATAATCATAAGGCCGAACACAGACCTCGCGGTGCAAAACTATATCTTGAGGGAGATCGTATACAATCGTCCAGAAGCGATTGACTGGGATTTTGTGAATAACAACTGCATTTTCTCTACAGGGTATGTGGATATCGGATATGGATTGCGGCCGAAGATCGACCATGCGCGATACAAGAAGTCAGAACTTGATACCGCAAGCAAGGAGGCATATAAGGTAGTGACGAAGGAGGAGGCAACGGCAATGGCCTCCCTTGGCGTCAAGGCAGGAGAAAAGATGGAGATGAAGCATACCAATGCCGCTGATGCCCATTGGGCAATTACCTTTGAGGACTTCAAAAAGGGGCTTGAGCCTTACGCGCTGGATTTTGTGGCACCCCTTGCAAAGGGTGATAACGACGAATCCCTCGAGGATTTCAAGAAGAAACTGCTAAAGCTGGTTGATCTCTATACTGAGAAGGGCAGGAAAGTGGTGAGTTTCTGGACCATGGGCTTTAACCAGCATGTGAGGGGCACCTGGGTGAATGAACAGATATACGCCATCCATCTCATGCTTGGCAAGCAGGCTCAGCCGGGGAACGGTGCGTTCAGCCTTACCGGACAGCCCAGCGCGTGCGGGACTGCCAGGGAGGTGGGGACGTTTGCACACAGACTTCCTGCAGACATGGTGGTGATGAACCCAAAGCACCGGGACATGACTGAAAAGATATGGAAACTTCCCGAAGGCACCCTCAATCCTGTGGTGGGCTCCCATTACGTGAAGATCATGAGGGATCTGGAAGATGGAAAAATCAAATGGGTGTGGGTGCAGGTGAATAATCCGTGGCAGAACACTGCGAATGCGAACCATTGGATTACCGCTGCACGTCAAATGGACAATTTCATCGTGGTCT
>DASPUA010000397.1:0-4175 GCA_035623135.1 Thermodesulfovibrionales bacterium
CGGCAAGCAGCGCGACTGCCACGACCCTGGCACGATTTCCGCCAAGCCGGCCAATACGGAGTTGTGCTGCCAAGACATGGACCAGCTCATATACGAGCAATCCCGCGATGAGGGCAGGAAGGAGATGGAGTGCGAGAGTGACCAGAAGCGCACTCCCTGTGACAATCCATGCAGTGATTTCAAAACTCGTCGGGGCTGGTGTTTCTTTTCCGGTCATTTCATTTGCCTGATTAGGTCGATGCCTGATTTGGCGGTAGAGACCTTCTCCTGCTGCTCAAGAATGTTGCACAACAGGAATCTACACCAACCTGGATGGGAGACCTCCTCTCTGTGGTAATTCAGACCAATAATGTCCAATAGTAGCATTTCACGAAAAGCTTTCACAACAGAGAACCGAGGGGTTGAGACGTACAGAACAAAAAAGGGGGCTGGCCTGACAAGGCCAGCCCCCTTGCCTCCTGAAACAATTATAATAAAGGCACAATCAGGAGAGCCACGATATTGATGACCTTGATCATCGGGTTGATGGCCGGACCTGCGGTGTCCTTGTAAGGATCGCCCACAGTATCTCCTGTAACAGAGGCCTTGTGTCCCTCGCTTCCCTTCTTATGAACTTTTCCTTTGTCGTCGGTAACGCCCTCTTCAAAGGACTTCTTGGCGTTGTCCCATGCGCCGCCGCCGCTTGTCATGGCAATAGCCTGGAAGAGTCCGGTAAGAATACTTCCGATAAGAACACCTCCGAGTGCCTCTTTGCCAAGCAGAAAACCTACGACCACAGGAACAACAACCGGGATAAGCGCAGGCACCATCATCTGCCTGATAGCGCCTTTGGTGACAATGTCAACACACTTGCCATATTCCGGCTTTGCCTTATATTCCATAATGCCGGCGATCTCTCGGAACTGTCTCCTGACTTCATCAACAATGCTGCCGGCTGCCTTTCCCACAGCCTCCATGAGGAGTGAGCCGTAATAATAAGGAAGCAGACCGCCGATAAAAAGGCCTGCCAGAACCATTGGGTTTGAAAGGTCAAAATAAAGCTGGGTACTAAATGACCTTGAATACTCCGCAAAAAGAACAAGAGCTGCAAGGCCTGCTGAACCGATTGCATAACCTTTTGTAACAGCCTTTGTGGTATTTCCGACTGCATCCAATGGGTCTGTGATGTTACGGATATCTTCTGGCAGTCCTGACATTTCTGCGATACCGCCTGCATTGTCAGTAATCGGTCCATATGAGTCAATCGCCACAACAATGCCTGTCATCGAAAGCATTGAAACTGCAGACAGGGCTATTGCAAAAAGACCGCCCGCTGCATCACCTGCAAATCCACCACCTAACGCATACGCGCCGAGGATTGAGGCAACAATAACGATAACAGGCGCCGCGGTTGACTTCATGCTGACTGCAAGGCCTGCAATCACGTTTGTGCCGTGGCCTGTCAAACTCGCCTTTGCAATGTGTTTCACCGGGGGATACTGCGATGCAGTGAAATACTCAGTTATGACCACGATCAGTCCGGTCAATGCAAGGCCGATAACTGCCATAAGGAACACGTTCATCTGTGTAAATGAAGGATGGGTGGCCATTGAAGCCGCACCTACGCCTTCAAGAAATTTACCTGTCACAAAATAAAATACTATTGCCGCAAGACCGCCTGCAACAGCAAGGCCCTTATAAAGAGCACCCATGATGTACTGGCTTTTGCCGAGCTTTACCGCAAAGGTTCCGATAATAGAAGCAATGATTGATATTCCTCCGAGGAGCATCGGAAATTCCACCCATCCGCTCTCAGCGCCAAAAACCGTCTTGGCAAGGAGCATAGCTGCAACAAGCGTGACTGTGTATGTTTCATAAAGATCAGCTGCCATGCCTGCACAGTCGCCGACATTATCGCCAACATTGTCTGCGATAACTGCGGGGTTTCTTGGATCGTCCTCTGGGATACCTGCTTCAACTTTTCCCACAAGGTCGGCCCCTACGTCAGCTGCCTTCGTGTAGATGCCGCCCGCGATACGGGCAAACACGCTCATGAGTGAGCATCCGAAGCCGAGGCCCACCAGCGCATGGAATGCCATCTCAGGAGCTGCCTGCTTTGCTATCAAATAAAAACCAGCAAGTCCTATAATTCCAAGACCAACAACCATAACGCCTGTCACCGAGCCGCCCTTGAACGCAAGGCTGAGTGCAGCCTGAAGCCCTTTGTGCGCAGCCTGTGTTGTACGGACGTTTGCGCGGACTGTAACCCACATGCCTACAAAACCGGCAAGCGCTGACCCCAGTGTTCCAATAAGAAAACCAGCAGCTGTCCAGATACCAAGTCCGGCAACAGCAATCAAAATAATCAGGGCAACAAGCACAATTGCAACAGTCTTATACTCACGTGCAAGAAATGCATAAGCTCCCTCTTTAACCGCATTTGATATCTCCTGCATCTTCGTACTTCCTGCGTCCTGCTTTGATACCCACATTGCAGTCATGACCGCGTAGATCACGCCCAGCAATCCACAACCTAAAGCAAAAAGTATTGTACCACTCATTTATCTCCCTCCTTTTGTTGGATTTTCACACACAGAGAATTCATAGGGGAAATTTATAAATCACTCAGTTAGCCCTCTTAATCTGCCCTGCCCCCCATCATGAAGTAAATTCAGAAACTCAGCTCACCTCCTTTTGGTCCTGCGTCGGGAAGCTGTCCTATGAACCGCGGATGTAATCTTTCGGATAGTGAACCTCTGCCTCTGCTGTATCAACCGTGGCGTCACCGTCCATCGCAATGACCTCCAGTCCCTTCTCCTTCAGCATGTCCTTAACCTTAAGAGACCTCTGGTTTATTCTCTCCCCGAATATTTGTTAAAGCAGATTGCGGCCCCCCTGTAAAACATGTGGGCCAGCTTTGAGAATGGAAAATAGATGAAGAGAGAGAAGACGAAAACCAGATGTATAAAATACACAGGATACGCTATGGGCGCGACACCGGCTATCCTGAACAGCTGGGCAAGAAATCCCGAGATTCCTATGACTGCAATGATGGTAATCAGCAGCCAGTCAAAATAGCTTCCCGCTCCTCCCAATTTTTTCGCATGCTTGAAGCGGTTGCTCATCATGAGTAGTATCCCTACGATAATGCCTATGGCGCCGAGGTTCCCGAATATTTTGACAGGGGTGCCGTACCCCAGACGAAAGGGGGATTCCATGTGGAGGATGTCGATATAAAGTACGCCGAGGGCCGTAGCAATGGCGGCGGCGACAAAGCCGTAAAATACAAGGAGGTGAGACGTGAACCTGTCTGAGTTTTCATTGCATTTCTTGAACCTCTCATGTCCGGCAATGTCCTTAAATGTGTCTATCAGGCTTGTTTTTAGATCGCCCGAAGATACATTATTAGCACTCTTCATATCGCTCCAGAACTTTTTCATTCCCACTACCCCCACTGCAAAACCGAAGAGGAGTGCGGGGGTAAAAACAAGCTGGAGAAAGCCTGTTGAGGCGAATTTTGAAAATACAACATCGCCTTCCGGTACACCGAAGGTTCCGACAACAGACAAAAGGACCGCAAGAAGTACGGTCGGGAAAACAAATATCAGAGGCAATAGCGCCTTGTTGTTCACTATGTCCACCAGCGCGCCTGGGGCTGAATATTGTTTGATAGTCTGCTTCCTAATGGCCCCTAAAACCTCTCCGGGCTTCGCGCCCCTGGGGCAGTATGCCGTGCAATCGCTGCACTGATGGCAGAGCCATACGTCGGGATTGCCCTGGAATTTTTCCTTCAGCCCCCACTGAGCCCACACCATTTCTTTCCTTGGGAAAGGATTCTCGTCAGGCGTCACTTTGCACACAACGGTGCATGTTGCGCACTGATAGCATTTTTTCAGGGATTCACCCCCTGCTGCTATGACACCTTTTACAAATTCCAAATCCGGCTTTATTACCTGTTCCGCCATGTAGTTACCTCCATCTTAGCTCTTAGCTGATAGCTAACGGCTTATAGTGCCATGAGCCATGAGCCTATATTACATTCCCTTAAACGGATTAGGACCTATCTCCTTTACCTTCTCCACAAACTCGTTGATCATTTCGGGGAGCTTGTCGTATTCAGAAATGGCAACCTGCATCATCTGGACCCTTTCGGCTTCAAGCTGGAGCCTGTTCAGGGTCTCGCTCACCTTGCTGAA
>DASPUA010000398.1:0-2592 GCA_035623135.1 Thermodesulfovibrionales bacterium
CAGTGCTGCTTGAAAAGCTCCTCACCTGATTTTTTCTCAGCTTCCTTTGCAATCCCCGCAACCGCCAGCGCCAAAAAAGCGACAATGAACACTGAACACATTACAAATCTTTTCATTCTTTCTTCCTCCTTTTCCATTAATTTCGTGCACCATACTGTGCAACGAGATAATTGACAATCAACCTTTCGTCCTCCTCACTGATGGGTGCTCCAAAAACCTTTATCATCTTACTTACCGTGGCGGTCCATTGGGGCTTCGTGAATTTCGGCTGCATTATGATGTAATCAAGACTGTGGCATATATTACAGAATGTCTCCACCTTTGTGAGTGCTTCTCCGGGCTTCAGCTCCACCCTTGCCTCGGGCAGATTAATGGAGTACGTCGTGCCCTGGGCCCATGAGTATATAATGCCTGCGGCAAGTGAGAGGAGTATTGCAATTACACTGATAAATTTCATATTATTCCCTAGCTGACCAGCACTTCCACTCTCTCGACCTTATTCCAGAGATAGCCCGCAGGGTTCCACAGACCTTCAAAGGGCTGTGACTCGCCGATACTGTTAGTCGCCTTTGCCATCAGGGTATATTTCCCCGGTTTAGCAGGCTTCCAGGGATAAAACCACTGGACCCATGAGTACCTTCCCCTGTCCTGACCCAGTCTCGCCTCCTTCCATATTCTTCCCTCGTCGACCGAGACGAGTACTTGCTTGATGCTATATCCACCTGAGAAGGCGATTCCCATAATTTC
Source organism: Thermodesulfovibrionales bacterium (assembly GCA_035623135.1). GTDB lineage: Bacteria > Nitrospirota > Thermodesulfovibrionia > Thermodesulfovibrionales > UBA9159 > DASPUA01. Next base: position 748 of record DASPUA010000398.1, read on the forward strand.
AAAAGGCTTATTCACCTTTATTTTTGTTTTATCCTCAGGATCTATGATAAGGGAACGAGTGGTCATCCTGTGAATGGGGATGGTCTTTTTGGGAGAAGAGCCTGGGTCGACACAACCGCATGGTGTGTCAGGTATCCTGTATGCGGTCTTCACCCAAAACCCTTCAAACTGTTTTGGCAGGACGGTAATCTCGGTCAATGCCTTGACCCAATAAGTTGCGTACCAGCCTGGGACCACGAGCCGGACAGGAAATCCATTGAGCATTGGCATGTACTGGCCATTCATCTCGTAGGCAACTATGACATCTTCTTCCATTGCCTTGTCGAGGGGGAGGCTCTTCACAAAATCGGGTACAGAGGGAAGGGGAGGCCTGTCGAGGCCATCGAACGAAACATCCGCCGAGCCGGCCTTGAGACCTGCCTTGTTCAGGATATCCTTAAGGCGTGCACCGGTGAAAATAACATTTCCCATGGCGCCATTCTTCCACTGTCCGCCCGCAACCCTTGGCTCAAAAAGACTCCTCCCGTTTCCCGAACATTGGAGCACTGCAGTATAGGTAACCCTTTCACACTTCTTCAAATCATCCATGGACAGCTGAAGCTCATTTTCTGTATTGCCTCCTACCTTGAGCCGCCACTGGTTCAGGTCAATGGAGGTGGGCACGCGTGAGATGTGCCATCTCACGAAGAGCGCATTGTTAGGGGTGATCAGTTCCTTGAAATATGCTGGAGGAGTTTCGAGCTGGGGCGGTCTCTGGGTAAGAAGAATGAGATCGGTCTTCTCTGGGAATTTTACCAACCTTTTCTCATCTGCAAAAAGGGGAGAAGGAAGACCACCCATCGCAGTCATGGCAGTAAGGACACCCGCTGTCTTGAGGAAATCCCTTCTCGAATGCCTCTTGTAAATCACGGTTCCCTCCTTATCTAACTACCTGTATAGCACAAAAAGTGGACGCCTGCAACATTTTTGGCGTTATGCGGGGAGAACCATTTTAAGAGATGATTTTCTGGTAAAACATTCCTCAAGAATTGAAGAAGCTTTTTCTGAGAGAAGCGTTCTGGTAAACACTCTCCTGCTGCCGGATATTCGTCTAATGGATATGGTTGATGCCAGCCCAACTTGACTCGTACCCTATCTCCATTTCGTCATCCCTATCCTCAAAAAGGAAAGGGTAACTTCCTGTGAGTCTGGTTATCAGAGAAAGCCTCTCTTCCACCGGCAAAGTGAGATACAATGGGGATTCCATGAGAATGGAGACAAGGTTTCTTAGTTTGTGTCCAGCCATATCACTCACCTCCTTAACAACCTTATAAGCAAGTTGTATACCAGCAATGAGTAGCTCCTTTGTCTTGGGTGATGTTTTGAGCGGGGGAATCAACCCCTTTTTTTTTAAAAAAGAAGGTGAGGATTGTTAATGAATGTGTCCGCATTCCTGCCACCCATCATTTGATTTTCCCCGTCGCTTTATTTTAGAGTTGGTGATGGTCAGGGTCATCACACAGATACTGATTGGCCTGATGCTTGTGTTCGGGGTTATTACCCTTGGATACCGGGTGCTCTTCTATATCTCGAAAGGGAAGATTCTCAGGGCGCTCTACTTTCTTCTGCCCTGCTCCATCGCCCTCTTCTTCGCGGTGTTGGCTTTTTACTACGCGTATTCAGGGATTATAGAGATATGGAAATAAGAGAAAAAGGGGATGGATAAGCCAGTTGACTCATAGGAAAATGTTACCAAAGGATCGGAGACTCAACGTACCTTTTTGGAGCATGCCTGAAAGATCCTTTTGAGCTTCTCTTCCATACTTCTTCTGAGGTGAAACGGATTCAGATCTTGGAACTGTTCAG
>DASPUA010000399.1:0-12203 GCA_035623135.1 Thermodesulfovibrionales bacterium
GAAAAGATTATGGAGATCTTCTGTTTTGCAAAGCTGGACAGGGTCTTCGAGATTTACGGAACCTTTGACGATGCCTGCCATAACTGATACCCTTTTCGGCTTTATCGGCAGAAAAGCGTCCTCAGCATTCAGGGACCTTCATGACGCGTCAAAGCTGATCAACGATACCTTTTACTGGACCTTCATCTCTCCCTTCAAGGGAAAAGCGGTACGGGTCAATGCAATCATATCCGAAATGGTGAAGGCCGGATACAACTCAGTCCCCATCGTCTCGGTCATCTCCTTTTTTGTGGGCATCATCCTCGCGCTCCAGGCAGCGTACCAGCTGAAACGCTTTGGGGCCATGATCTATGTGGCAAACCTCGTGGGCGTATCTCTGACCAGGGAGCTCGGCCCCATCCTCACTGCCATCATCGTATCAGGGAGGAGCGGTTCTGCGTATGCCGCAGAGATCGGGTCCATGAAGGCTGCCGAAGAGGTGAATGCGCTTATCAGCATGGGGATAAATCCAGTGCGGTTCCTCGTCACCCCCAAATTTATTGCCCTTATGGTCATGCTCCCGTGCCTCACTGTCCTTTCCGACTTTATCGGGATTATGGGAGGGCTCATCCTTTCCGCAGGTGCCCTCGACATTAATCCCTATTCCTATATTCAGCAGACCATCAATTCACTGTTGGTGAAGGACATAGTCACGGGACTTGTGAAGGCCTGGGCATTCGGTGTGGTGATTACCATCGTGGGAGCCTATCAGGGGTTCAAGGTGACAGGAGGCGCCGAGGAAGTCGGGAGGAGAACCACCTCTTCTGTGGTTGCCTCTATCTTTCTGGTAATCGTCTTCGACCTCTTCTTTACCACCCTATTCTTCTATTTTACCTAAATGGAAAACGCGATAGAGGTGAATAATCTCGTAACCCGGTACGGGGACCGGGTGATTCTCAAGGGTATAACGTTCTCCATACCAAGGGGAAAGACCACCGTAATCCTTGGAGGGAGCGGCTGCGGCAAGAGCACACTCCTCAACCACCTCACAGGCCTCCTGAAACCCTCTTCAGGAAGGATACTCATCAGTGGAAAGGATATCACAGGGCTGGATGAGGAGGGGTTCAACGAGGTGAGAAAAAAAATGGGGGTCCTTTTCCAGGGTGCGGCGCTCCTGAACTCCCTGACCATTGCAGACAATGTGGCCCTTCCCTTGCGGGAACATACCAAGCTTGAGGAACCGACTATCCAGATTATGGTCCGCATGAAGCTCGACCTTGTGGGCCTCTCGAAGTTCGAGCACTTTTACCCGTCTCAGCTGTCCGGAGGCATGAAGAAACGGGCCGGCATTGCGAGGGCCATTGCACTGGATCCGGAACTGCTCTTCTTTGATGAACCGTCAGCGGGACTTGACCCTGTGACTGCAGCAGGCCTTGATGAACTCATCATAAAACTGAGGGATGTCTTCAGGATGACGATTGTCGTGGTCACCCATGAGCTTCCCAGTGTATTTATGATTTCCGATTATGTTATTATGCTTGACCTTGGAGAGGTGGTCTTTGCAGGCACCCTGGATGAATTGAAGATGTCCCAGCACCCCAGGGTGAGGATGTTCCTCGAAAGGCATGCGGAAAAAGAGACCTACTCCCCCGAGGACTATTTCAGGTTTATCGCGGGGAATTGAGGAGGGGCAATGACTTCATTTCTGAAGGAAGAGGTCAAGGCAGGACTCATTATTGTGGTATCCTTTGTCCTCCTGAGCGGATCAGTGATACTCATCGGCGGCACCCAGTTTTTTGAAAAGCTTGACCCTTATTACATGAAGGTGATGAACGTGGCAGGCATTGAGGAAGGCGCTCCGGTCAGGCTTGGCGGGGTGCGGGTGGGAAAGGTGCTCAAGGTGAAGACCCCTTCCTCTCCCGGTGAGCCAATTACCGTTACCCTCGGCGTGAAAAGGGGAACAGTGCTCTACAAGGGTACCAAGGCGTCCATTGCGCAGGTCGGTTTTGTGGGAGACCTCTATATCCTGCTTGCCATGGACAAAACGACGAGCGAACGCTACCATGCAGGCGACACGATCCCAGCAGAGGAACAGGTGCCTTTCTCTGTGCTCATGGCACGGCTCGACAGTATTTCCCTCTCTGCGGACAGCCTCCTTAAGGACATCGGAAGCCTCTTCACAGATAAGAACAAGAAAGAGATAGGAAATATCCTCAAGAATACGAATTCTGCCATTGTCTCGGGTTCATCAAATATCGACAATGCCCTCCATAGCCTCAACAGGACCAACGAAGACCTCCGGGACGTCCTCCAGGAGGTAAAGAACAAGCCATGGAGCGTGGTGTACAAGGAAGAGAAAGGAAAGGAGGAATGAAATGCTGAGGAGCATCACCTTGTGCCTGTTTATTACCGTGTGCGCAGCCTGCAGCATGCCCGAGACCCAGATCTACAGTCTCCACCTGCCCGCATCGAATAATTCACCGAACAAACACACGAATGTCTCCATCGCCATACTCATAGATTCTCCCAGGTACCTCTCCCAGCCTTACATCGCCTACAGGAAATCCCCTTACCAGCTTTCCATATCAAAATATTCAAAGTGGGAATCTTCTCCTGAAGAGATGGTGAGCCATGCCATGAGCGATGCCCTCTCCACAACAGGTTTATTTAAAGAGATAAAGACATCGTATGTGGTACCAGCAGGTTTTTATTCCCTTACCATACGCCTCAAGCGGTTCGAAAAGATAGACGAGGGAAATGATTCCTTCGGAGAACTCTCTTTTGAGGCAACCCTCCGTTCGCCCAACGGCAAGGAGGTCTACCAGGGGAGCGTCAGCAAGAGGACAAGGCTGGAAGACAGGAGCTTTGCGAGTTTGGCAAAGGGATTGAGCACCAGCCTTGGAGAGGGGATAACGGAGATAAGGGCTAGAGTAGAAAGATCCCTTAGACAATAACCGCCTTTCTTGACAACCTCAAAAAGGTAACGGCCCGGGCCTCTTAAGAAAAAAACAATCTCCCTATTACCATCTTTCTCTCCATTTCAAAAGGGTTTTCTCTCAGCTGTGCCAAGAGATCTCCACTGATTGCGGCTGCGAGAGAAACTCGCGCTCATCGCTTCTCAAAGAGAAAAAGCGCGAAGAAGATGAAGGATAAAAACGACATGGCTGCGCCGTAGTAAAACAGGGCCTGGGGAGCAATGTGCTGCCACAGGGCGCCTCCGATAATCCCTGAAGGAAGGGCCGTGAGTCCAATGACCGTATGATAGACACCATAACTTGTTGCCTTGATTTCGGGCTTTATAATGGTCGCCACATAGGCCCTTTGCACGCCTTCATTCATGGCGACAAACACCCCGTATACCCCAAAAAGAATCCAGGCGTGAAGGGGGCTTGTGGACAAACCAAAACCCACAAATATGAGGGAAAAGAAGAGGTAGCTTGCGAGAATGACTTTCCGTTTGCCCACCCTGTCAGCCAGTATTCCTGCAGGGGTCGAGAGTGCGGCAGATACGATATTGAAGGAGAGATAGAGGAGGGGTATCGCCCCTGCCTTTACCCCGAGGTCTTGCGCCCTCAATACAAGAAATGCATCAGATGTCTTGCCCAGGGTGAAAATAGCCGCAACCAGCAGAAAAAATCTAAACCTCCTGTCAAACCCACGAAGGCTAACACGGGGAAGTTCATCTCCTCTGGAACCCTTTACGTCCCTTACAAAAAGGGCAATGATGAGTACCGCAAGAAGACCAGGGATCATGGAGCACCAGAAAACGGTCTGGAGGCTGTCATGGAAGACACCCATAAGCGCAAATGCAAGCCCTGGGCCGATGACCGCGCCCACCGTATCCATGGCGCGATGAAACCCAAATGCCTTTCCCAGAATCTCTCTTCTTGTGGAATCTGCAATAATCGCATCCCGTGGAGCAGTCCGCACCCCTTTGCCGAAGCGGTCGGTAAACCTGTAGATAAGGACATGCACCCACGATCCCGCGGTGGCGAGGATCGGCCTGCTGAACACAGAGATCCCGTATCCGCAGAAAATGAGGGCCTTCCGTTTGCCCACCCTGTCAGAGAGCCATCCGGAAAAGACCTTGAGGATACTCGCAGTGCTCTCGGCAATTCCCTCAATCACCCCGATGGATGTCTTGGACGCATGGAGTACGTTGCTCAGGTAAAGGGGGATGAGGGGATAGATCATTTCAGAACTCACATCCATACACAGGCTCACAATGCCGAGGACAAAGACATTCCTTGGGAAACCGAGGACCTCCTTCATAGTGTGATATTATAAACCATGATAGAGATCGATGGAAGTTTTGGTGAGGGCGGCGGACAGATACTCAGGACTGCCCTTAGCCTTTCCTGCCTTTTTCAAAAACCCTTCAGAATATCCAATATCAGAAAGGGCCGCAAAAAACCAGGCCTTATGCCCCAGCACCTCACCGGAGTCAAAGCAGCGCAGCTCCTCACCCGGGCAGAAGTACAGGGCGACCACGCTGGTTCCATAGAACTCTCCTTCTCACCAGGGAAGGTAAAGGGAGGAAGTTTCTTCTTTGACATCGGTACAGCCGGCTCGACAATGCTCGTTCTCCAGACCCTTATCCCTTCCCTCATTTTTTCAGGAGTAAAGACCGTCTTCACCCTTGTGGGAGGGACACATGTCCCCTTCAGCCCCTCGTTCCATTATGTAAGAGACGTATTTCTTCCTTTTTTGAAAAAAACTGGAGTGGAGATAACCCTCTCCATCGAGTCCTACGGGTTCTATCCAAAAGGTGGAGGCAGGATCACTGCTGAATTGTTTCCAGCGAAGGAGGTGGTGCCTTTACGCATTGCGGAGAAGGGGAAGATGCTTAGGGTGAAGGGAGTATCATGTGTAGGAAACCTTCCCTTATCCATAGCCGAAAGACAGAGGAACGCGGCACTCGAAAAACTGCACTCCCATGATATTGATTACACACATCATGCGGACATTGAGGTAATAAAAGTGCCCTCACTTGGGCAGGGAACTTTTATTTTCCTGAAGGCAGAGAGCGAACACTCTGTCGCGGGATTTACCGCGTTGGGCGAAAGAGGGAAAAGAGCCGAAGCAGTGGGAGAGGAGGCTGCAACTGAACTCATCCAATACCTCAGGACAGATACAGCCCTTGATCCTCATCTGGCAGACCAGATAGTGCTCTACCTGTCCCTCTCCAAGAAACAGTCCCTATTCACCTCCAGCCGCATCACCAGCCATCTGCTCACAAACCTTTGGGTGATCGGTCTGTTTCATGAATTTGGGTACTTTATCGAAGGCGAGACGGAAAAACCCGGGTCAGTGAGAATCAACTAGATTAATTTAATGCGCTGTCCCTGTGTTTATTTCAGCTAATCCTCTCACTATCCTCGGCATAGCTCATTTATCTCTCTTGAAAAAGTAGCCCTTCCCTTTTTTCCACCCTTCATTCTCTATACCACATATCAAAGCATCAAATAGTCTGTTCCGACAATAAGTCAACAAAATCACCTACTGAAAAATAATATTCACCGGATAAGGTGACAGGTCAGGAGGTATTATTGCCTCAGACTCAGGATACACACACCATGTATTCCCTTCTGCATCCATGCTCCACGGGTCACAGTTGATTATCCCGAAGTGAAAATGCTGTCTTATCGACCTGAAGCTGTCCACCCCCGGCGATATCTCCAAAACTCCATCACTGTCGACCTGGTTGATTGCCCCCTGAAATTTCAGATCCCCAAAGAACGGCTTGCCCTCGAATTCATCTATGCTTGTGATTCTCACATAGTTGTCTGTTTGCCTGTCCACAAGCACTATAAGCCTTATATAACGCCCCGGAAGCAGCATCACGGTCGCTACAGGGGCAGAAATCTCCGGAGAATCTGAATCTGCATACTGGATTTCATACTCTGTCTTTTGCGGGTCTATGTATGGCTCTCCCTTTTCAATCTCATTAAACACCCCGTTATGATCGAGGTCCACCTTGTTTCGGAACCACTGAAGGTCCGGTAGCGTCTTCGCCTGTTCGGAAGTATAAAGATGATAGTTCAGAGACAGCATGTCCCTAAGGTTCCAAAATACATGATGGGTAGGCTCCAGCAAATCCTTTATCCCTGTCGCAACCGCGGTGGCTTGCTCCTGGCCTATCGTCCCCTTAAAGGCAACCTGTAAAGCAAGATCGGCAATACCCACCGGTATCGGCTCACTTTCGAAGTCAAAAGCAAATTCAACTGGCTCGGTCGCGCTCAGGGAGGATATGCTTATCGGTGATGACACCGAATACAGATATTCCGGATCGACCTGCACTAAATTGCCCGGTAAGTATGCAGAGAGGTCTTCGGTGTAATTCAGTACTTTCCTGTACCTGGCTACTGCCCACAGTGTCCCCTCCCCAATCGGTGCATCAGCCCTCGTGTTCCTCAGTTTCGCCTTCACCTGTGGGAATTGCTGAGGGGATTTGCCTCCGTCTGTAACTGCATATACATACTCATCAGGCGGAGTTATCTCAATAGGCGGTTGAATGACATACCCCGCCACTGCATCATCTTCTTTTCCCATCTTTCCTCTGAAAACCAGGATGTACTTGCCGGGTTCCTTGGCATCGTTAGGTTCACCTATATCCAATACGCCGCTCTTCTGCTTCTTCCCGAGACTCATGTTCCAGCGCTTCAACTCCACGCGCACGTCGTTCTTGTTGTCATAAAGAAGCTGAAATAAACCGCTTACGTCTTCATCGCCCTTGTTCGCAATTACATATCACGCATTTGGCTCAGCCGTATACTCAAGCCTGATGTCGCCACGGAAGAAGTAGTTCAGAAGACCGGCGGAATAACCGATCGCAGCCGGCAGGAGTTCATTCGCATAGGTATTGTGGACATTATTGTCGAGCCATAATCTCAACGATGAGATGGGTATAGTACTTGTATTGTCTTCATCCAACAGGCTCACTACTGCAAAGTGGTCCGCCGACCTTGCCGCAGAAACGGGTGGACAGACGCCTTTTATTTTTCTGCTTATATACTTTCGTGTTGGATACCCTTCCGGATAACTGCTGCCAACTGGCGAAAGATCAGCACAAATCTGATATCCGCCTTGATAAGTCGAGTCATTTATATAAGGATATGGATAGGTATGCGCGAGCGTAGGGTTGTTATTTGGATAAATTGTATAATCGCTAAAATAACTCGAATTGCTGAATTCGGCCAAGCCAATATTGGATAGAGATTTACCGGTGATGCTTGGATTATTACCGTTATAGTTATTTGTATCCCAAAAGTCCGTAATTTTGAGATCGTCATATACCGGGAATACTGGAGTCGCCACTCTGACAATATCTGCGTTAACCTGAACATAGTATTCATAGGGTTGTTTCTTCCATTTTATCGGATTTAATGATGTTGTTTCGGCCAAAGTCTTCCCAATAAGATGTGACTGAAAATCGTTCCTTGTGTGGGCTGGGACTGCCATATCCTGGAGAAGATGCATAACATGGCCAACTGCTGAGAAAGTATCGCTCATAGATTTCTGGCGGGTATTCTTGACCCTATTTGTAAGAGCATCAAAGTAGAGCTTTCTTGCCGCATCCCAGGTCATCGGAGCAAACATTGGGTCATCAGTGAAGAACGCTTTCTGGCCATCTGGGGCAGGAGACAAAAAACCTGTAGCCCAGGTAACTGCGGACTTTCGGTCGGCGGAAAAGGGCGAAAGAAAGAATACCAGAGCGAGGAAAACAGGGCTGAAATAGCTCACTCTTTTATGCTGCCTCTGTCCAGAATTTTAATCACAACGGTCAAACTGTATCACATGCCATTATCCAAAAACTACTCATTTCTTGCTTTTCTTTAGGCTTTTTTTGCAGCTGACCATTCTTTTCGAAAAAAAGCCTGCCTCTTAAGAGGCAGGCTTTCCATCCAACTTATACACTGTTTCCGCAGCCACGGTACGCAACAACCACAATAAAGAAGCAAAATGCCTCTACTTCTCCACAATCTTGACCTTCATCTCGATCCGTTCATTCGGGTTGTCTCTTGGATCACGGGGCTGGCTCACGATTTTGTCAGCCACATCCATCCCAGAGACCACCTCGCCAAACACCGTATACTGTTTGTTCAGGAAAGGCGCATCAGCAACGCAGATAAAAAACTGTGAGCCGGCGCTGTCAGGATTTGCGGACCTCGCCATAGAGAGCGTTCCCCTTTTGTGGGGCTTGTCATTGAACTCGGCTTTGAGAGTGTATCCCGGCCCGCCCATGCCGTGTTTTGACTTGTCGGGATCCTTTGAGTTCGGATCTCCACCCTGAATCATGAATCCAGGGATTACACGGTGAAAGGTGGTACCGTCATAAAATCCCTTTTTCGCGAGCTCAATGAAGTTGTTCACATGGTTTGGGGCAACGTCAGGGAAGAATTTTAACTCAATAGTGCCGAACTTGGTCTCGATCACCGCCTTTGCGTCCGCCATCTTCTTAATCTCCTCTGGTGTAATTTTTTTTTCTTTCACTTCTGCATATCCGGCAATTGTCGCACCCATGATCATCATTATCGCAAGACTTATGCAGACAAATTTCATATCTCCTCCTTAACCAACAATTTCTTTTTGCATTGTATTATAACAAAATTATTTTTATGTTATTCCCCACTCACCACCTTTAAAAAATTAGTCAGCGGAATTATAATAGTATCTCTGTCAGTAAGGCAGGCACTGAATATGAAAAAGAAAAACATGTTCACAGGGATGGTTTGTCTCTCTGTCTTCTTCACTCTTGCGGCAACAGGGAAAGGCCCTGATGCCAAAATACCTGAGAGTGTGGAGGACCAGAAAAAGGCGGTGGTAACCGTCTCATTGGATGATAAGTATGGGAAACGCATTGCGTCGGTAAGCGGATTCATTGTGGACCAGGAGGGAGTGATTGCCACCAGTTGCAATCTGATCGCAAAATGGCTCGAATCATCTGAAAATACGATAACAGTGGGATTGCCAGGCGGCAGCTCTTTTCCCATGAAGCAGCTCATTTCGAATGACTGCCGCAATGCCCTTGCCCTCATTACGATTCAGGGTAGTGAACTCCCTGCCGTCACACTCGCCAAAGGGTACAAAGCAAAGGATGGGGAAGAAGTGGTGGTAATGGGCAGGACATCAGAGGGAAACCTCACCTCTTCGGAGGGAAGGATCAGGAATGTTCGCAGAGATGATATCTATCAGGTAACCGTTCCGATTACTCCCACAGGTGACGGAAGTCCTGTGTTCAACCGGAAGGGCGAGGTCATAGGACTTTCCACCCTGCTCTATGGGAAAAAACAGGCCCAGCATATCGTAATCCCCTCCCGATATGTTTCTAAGGAATTCACCCTGTACAATGATCTCATTACTGAACTTGCCGCACTCCCCTCTCCGCTGCCTGCTGTCCCTGTGAAAAGAAGCGACGACGTCCCCGCCACGCGCCTTCAGGAGAAGGGAGAACAGGAATTCCTTCGGGGTGTTTCGTATGAAAAGTCCGGGATGTACGAGGAGGCCACGTCGGCATATATCCGGGCAGTGGGGATCAACCCCGATTACACAGAGGCATATGTGAATCTCGGACTGGTTTTTTACCGCCTGGGCAAATATTCCAAAGCAGTGGACGCGTACAAAAATGCGATAAGGGTTAATCCATACGTCCCTTCCGTATACAACAAGCTTGGCGCAGCATATGTCATACTTGGCGATTACCAATTGGCCCTTGATGCCTTTAAACAGTCGATCAAGATTGATCCGAGGAGCCCTGACACGCACTTCAACCTCGGGGTTGTGTCAATCCTGGCTGGCGACAAGAACGGCGCACTGGAGCAATACATTCTCCTGAAGGAACTGGACAGATACCAAGCGGAAAAACTGCTGAATCTCATTCAATAGGGCGAGGGGAAATATCTCTTACGGCCTGATTTCTATCGGGGTTCCGGCACTCACAAACTGCCAGATTTCCTCTATCTCTGGATTGGTGACCGCGATGCATCCATTTGTCCAATCCGCATATCCGGTGATTTCTTTCAGCTCATTGGAGCGTTTAGGCGGCAATCCATGAATCATGATTTCCCCCCCGGGGGAGACCCCACGCTTCTGGGCATTGATGATGTCCAATTCATTGGGATAGGAAATATGGATTGCAAGGTGGTACTTGCTGTTCGGATTCTTTGAATCCAGGACATATCTTCCTTCAGGTGTCCTCTGGTCCCCTGACGCTATTTTATGGCCTTCAGGCCTTTTTCCCAAAGAGACTCTGTAGGTCTTGAAAATCTCCCCGTCCTTCATAAGCATGAGCATTCGTTTGTTCTTGATCACCACAACCTTGTCCACCATTCCCAGCGTCGCCGATGCATGTTCAAGTCCGGACCACAATAGAGTACTAATGATACAAAGCAGGGCGACTCGCACACTATTCCGGGATGTTCTTTTTAATCTGTCAGAAAAATGCATTGTATGCCATAGCCTCCTCTCAGAGCTACTCCTGCGTAACATATTAATAATAAAAGCCTTTCTTGTCAAGAAAAATTTCACCATTCTGAGCGCAGAGTAGTTTGCTCCTCATAACCTGCATCCGCGATGGTATACTACTACGTGGATGAGCTTGCCAAGGAATATGTAATCTCTTTTTATGATCGGACACTTCATCTTTTCGGAGACAGGCCCGAATCCCTTCGATGGACCTCAGAGGGTCAGCGTGCCCATTATGAAGCTATGCTCGATATCGCGTGTAAGATAGACGGGAGGAAGATCCTTGATTTCGGGTGCGGGAAGGGTGACTTTTATCAGTTCCTAAAGGATAAGGGAATGGAATCGGATTACACAGGATATGACATAAACCAAAATCTCATTGCACTGGCAAGACAGAAATTCCCCGGAATCAGGTTCGAGGTATGTGACATAGAGCGGGATACCATAAGCGAAGAATTTGATTACGTCTTCGTTTGCGGGGTATTCAATCTGAACGTTCAGGGAATTGATGAACTCATCAGGTTCTCGCTGAAAAAGCTCTTCCGCTGTTGCAGGATCGGTCTCGCCTTCAACGCCCTCTCTGCCCATGCTCCCCAGAAGGCCTACGACCTCCACTACACTTCGCCGGAAGCGCTCTTGGGGTTTGCGTTAGACCATCTCTCCCCCTTTGTGGCGATGAGGCATGACAGGATTCCTCACGACTTCACGATGTTCGTTTATCGAGAACTGAATTCGAAGCCCTAATCCAGATATTGGTGAGTTTCTTTGCTTCGACAGAGGCGTCTGTCTCCTGGCAAGACACCCTGTCGAACGTATGAATGATCCGGGCTAATCAGCCTGAAAACGGATAATAGAGGAAAACTCCTCCATCATCCTGCGTCTCGCCTCGATTATGCCTTGAAAGCGGTTGATGAACTCACGATAGGGTTTTGCAGGGCCCTGCTCCATGTGCGCGAGCAGGGCATCGCAAAAATACCAGTTGCACCTGAATGGCCTCATCGACCTTGTCCTGGTACAGCCCCCTTCAGAAAGAAACCGGCATGATGCAGTATCGTCAACCCCCTCTTTGTAGACCGGACGCTCCTGCCCCAGGGCAAAGACATAGACAAGATCCTCCTGATCATAGTAGCCGTGTTTGTTTATGCAGCAGACCTTCTCGCATGCAGGACATACCACTGAAGTATTAAGTTGGATGAAGTCGCTCACTCCGTCTATCTCATCCCTGAGCACGCGGGCATAGTGTTTCACGCGGATCATCTCGCCTCTGTGAGCATGCATCATCTGCTCAATGTGTTCGGTTGACCGACCTCGATGTTTCTTCATGTGCGAAGAGCAGAAACCCCATGGATATTATCACATGGGGTTTCTGAGAAACAGGCAATTGGTGTGCTGCTTTCTTAACGCTTCGTTGCCTTTTTTGCCTTCTTGAACTTTGCTTTCAGGGAAGCGCTTTGGATGACCGATTGGTCCGGAGATATTGTATTAATGGGCGTGATGGTGCTGCCATTCAGCTCAAACACTGTCCAAACAGTACCCATCTGATTGGTCGGGACATTAAATGTCGCCACAAGAGTGTTGCCCTGATAGACTTTTACCTGAGCTCCTGAGTTTGACAAAGCCGTACTGCTTGTGTTGCCCCCGTTTGTAAAATCATGGACATAGAATCTATACACTCCGCTGAATTGTTGGACAATTGTTGTCGTCTCCGGTCCGAAACTATCGGTGTCGTCATGGTCAAGAACCGCATCAGTATTAGGCCC
>DASPUA010000400.1:0-4040 GCA_035623135.1 Thermodesulfovibrionales bacterium
CACCTGTCTTCACCATGATTTCAAGTCTCCTCCTTGCCTCTTCTCCATGAGGCATGTAGGCGAGCAGAAAGCAGTATGCCTGCTCGCTCCCTCTGCCAACCCTTCCCCTTAACTGATGAAGCTGGGAAAGACCGAACCTCTCGGCGTGGACAATGAGCATCATGGTTGCATTGGGAACATCAACACCCACCTCGATCACTGTAGTACAGACAAGGATATCAAGTTCTCCCTTCTTGAACGATGCCATCACGGTCTCTCTCTCCGTAACCTTCATCTTACCATGAACGAGTCCAATCCTAAAGTGAGGGAACATCTTTTCCAGTGCTTTCCGGCCCATGAGTGCGGACTTAAGGTCCGACTTCTCTGATTCTTCAATGAGCGGATATACGACGAAGACCTGTCTCCCTTTGCGCACTTCCGAGGAGAGGGCCTCATAGATACGCTGTTTCTGTTTTTCGCCGAAAAGTCTTGTGATTACGGGGTTTCTGTGGGGCGGGACCTCGTCAATCACGGAGTAGTCAAGGTCCCCATATACAGTCATTGCCAAGGTCCTTGGGATAGGGGTAGCAGTCATGACCAGGACATCAGGATTCCGTGCCTTCTTGCGGAGGAGTGCCCTCTGCATGACTCCGAAACGGTGCTGTTCATCAATCACTGCAAGTCCGAGTTTCTTGAACGTGACTCCTTCCTGTATGAGGGCGTGGGTCCCCACAATCACATGTATTTGCCCGGAACGTATCTCGTCCAACGGACGTTCTGTTTTACTTCCCGTGAGGAGGCATATTCTGAGACCAAGCTTTTCCACCAGTGCGTGGATGTTCAGGTAGTGCTGTTCTGCCAGGATTTCGGTCGGAGCCATAAGTGCTGCCTGATACCCGCATTCCACAGCTGTGAGCATCGCCATAAGTGCCACGATGGTCTTTCCGCAGCCCACATCTCCCTGAAGCAGCCTGTTCATAAGATTGGGTTTTTTCATATCATCAAGAATCTCGTGGGAAACCCTTTCCTGGGCTCCTGTGAGTCTGAACGGGAGATTTTGGATCAGTCTGTTCACCAGTGTTCCGTGCGGTCGAAAGGCTATGCCTTGTTCCCTCATCTCTCCCTGTTTCATGACAGCGATGCCGAGTTCCAGGTGAAAAAGTTCATCAAAGGAGAGTCTTTTGAGGTGTGCGCTTTTGCCTTGGTTAAGGTTCTCCACGTCTGCGTCCGGACCGGGGAAATGGGACTGATACAGACTCTCTCCCAGCGGGGGGAGATTATACTTTGCAAGGATTTCACGGGGGAGGGGGTCATTGATGTGGTCAGTGAAGGTCGAGAGGGTATTAAAGATCAGGGACCTCAAAACCCGTACGCTCATTCCCGCAGTCGTTCTATAGATGGGAACCGTCCTTGCAGTGTGGATGAGGTTTTCCGTATCATCATCAGTGAACTCGTATTCAGGGTTGTCCATCTCGAACCCGGTTCCCCAATAGGAATTCCGTTTGACTACGCCGCTCAGGATGACTTCCCTTTCCAGGGTGAAATTTTGTTTCATGTAGGGCTGGTTGAACCATTTGCCCTTCAGTAACCCTGTGCCGTCGGAAATCACAAGCTCGAATATCTTAACGTGGCTTTTGGGCAGTCTTATAATGTCCATGGAGATGATCTTTCCTGTTGCGGTCTCCATCCTGGCATAGGTGAGGTGGCAGATTTTCTTTATGTGTTGTCTGTCTTCGTACCGGTAGGGAAGGTAGAAGAGCGCGTCTCCGGCGGTCTTTATGTTCAGGCGGCTCAGTAATCTTGCCCTCTGCGGGCCAACTCCTTTTATATACTGGATTGGGAATTCTGAGGGGTCCCTATCCATCAGGGCTGGGTGACGCAGTCACTCCGAGACGTCTTCCGAATCTTGGGAGGCCACATCTTTTTTCGGGGATTCTTTTTTTATATGATCCTGGAGAGCCGTATCCGCCTCTTCCATCCTCATCCTTGCGTATTCGGATTCGCTCAGTATATCGATGTCCCACCCCGTAAGCTTCATTGCCAGCTTCACATTCTGACCTTTTTTGCCGATAGCAAGAGAGAGTTGCTGGTCGTTCACCACTACCATCGCAGTCTTTTCTTCCTCGTTTATCCCTATTTTATCTACCGTGGCAGGACTGAGGGCCCGGGAAATGAGTATCCGGGGATCATCAGTCCATGGAATGATGTCTATCCGCTCGCCCCTTAACTCGCGAACGATGGATTGCACCCTTGTTCCCTTCATCCCGACACATGCACCCACAGGATCGATGGTATGGTCTTTGGAGACTACCGAGATTTTAGTTCTCTCTCCAGGCTCACGGACGATGTCCTTTATTACCACGAGCCCTTCTGCGATTTCGGGCACCTCCATCCTGAACAGTTCCAGAACAAAATGAGGATTGGCTCGCGAGAGGTAAATCACAGGTCCTTTTGGGGTAACTCTCACATCTTCAATGAAGACCCTGACGGTATCCCCTCTCTTGAGATTTTCTCCGGGCAGAGACTCCTTCTGGGGGAGCACGGCCTCGGTTTTCCCGATGTTCAGAAAGCAGAAGTTTTTCTCCTTTCTCATTACCACACCGCTAATAATGTGACCTACCTTATCCTTAAACTCCTTGAATATCACGTCCCGCTCCGCCTCTCGCACCCGTTGAAAGATGACCTGTTTGGCGGTCTGGGCAGCGATTCTGCCGAAATCCTGAAGGTAAATGGGAAACTCAACCTCGTCCCCCAGCGACTTTCCTGAAACTATTTTATTGGCTTCGGCGAGGGTCACCTCTTCGTCCTTATTCCCTACCTGCTCCACCACCTTCTTTGTCTCAAACACACTGATAGCGCACGTCTTAGGGTCAATTCTGAGATTCACATTCGTCCTGCCCCCGTACCGCTTCCTTGCAGCAGAGAGGAGGGCAGATTCCAGGGTGGAAAGGAGCGTCTCTCTTGGAATACCTTTTTCCCTGCTCATCTGGTCTATGATAAAACAGAGTTCTTTTGTCATTTCAATTCCAGCTCCAGATTTGCTCTTGAAATTATGCCAAGGGGAATCTGAACCTCACCCCCGTTGTCCGTGAAGGAGAGAATCAGTGATTGGTCGTTTATTGCCTCCAGTCTTCCTACGAAGAAGCTCTGGTTGTTAATTTTCTCTTTAGTCACAATCCTCACCATTTTCCCAAGATTTTTCCTGAAGTCCTTGGCATTCTTTAGTGGCCGGTCGAGGCCGGGAGAAGAAACCTCAAGTGTATAGGGGCCGGTAATGGGGTCCTCTACGTCCAGGAGGGCTTCAAACTTTCTGCTAAATGTCTCACAATCATCAAGAGTAATCCCGCCTTCTCTATCGATGAAGACCCTCAAGAGGGTCCTTTTCCCCTTCGCCCACAACTGCATATCAACGACCTCAAAGCAGCACTCTTCAGCCACCCGGTTCGCAAGGGAATAGATTTTTTCTTCCACGCTCTTGTCCATAATAAAACAAAAGAGTGGTTTGACCACTCTTTTAGTAAAGTACTGCGTATCACTATAATAAAAACTTAACGGTGAAAAAGCAAGATCAGGGGTGGGAGTACCACCCCTGAATCCCTAAACTATTTCCCTGGCGCTGGAGCCGGTGCTGGAGCCGGTGCTGGAGCCTCAGCCGGTTTTTCAGGAGCCGGAGCCGGGGCCATGGGAGCCGGTGCGGGCTTTGGCTCCTCAGCCTTCTTGCAGCCCACCGTAAGGGCAAATGCTACTACCAACAATAATGAAAGTAACAGGGCTATAATTTTCTTCACTGAACAGTCACCTCCTTCCTCATTAAGACTGTGGAAAACCATATAATTTTTACCACATACGAAAGATAATGTCAAGGGAAAAGTCTCCCAACCTTAAATGTCTCTTGTTCACATATCAATCATGGCGATGGTACTATATCTGTAGGGTGACTCATGGACACAACGTTACCTCATGGCTCATGGAAAATCGCAACGATTATGGGTATCCCTATAAGGGTTCATTTTTCATGGCTACTTATCTTTGGCCTCATCACATGGTCACTGTCCACCCTC
>DASPUA010000401.1:0-6317 GCA_035623135.1 Thermodesulfovibrionales bacterium
GAAATACGGGGTGCCCGTGGTAGTAAAGTCAAGTTTCAACAATGATCCCGGCACGCTTGTTACCAAGGAGGATAAGGATATGGAGAAGGTTGCGGTATCAGGGGTTGCATACGATAAGAACCAGGCCAAGATTACGGTAACAGGCGTCCCGGACAAGCCAGGCATAGCCGCAAAGCTCTTCAAGGGAATTGCGGATGCCAACATGATTGTGGATATGATAGTACAGAATGTAAGCAGCGACGGGAAGGCTGCGGACATCTCATTCACTGTACCCAAGACGGAGAGCAAAAAGGCACTGAAAATGACGGAAGGGATTGTACGCGAGTTGGGCGCAAAGGGCGTCACCTTAAGGGAGGAGATCGCAAAGATATCCATTGTGGGCGTAGGCATGAGAACCCATTCGGGTGTGGCGGCAAAGATGTTCGAGACCCTTGCAGGACATGGAATTAACATCATGATGATCAGTACCTCTGAAGTCAAGGTGTCATGTGTGATTGATGCAAAATATACGGAACTCGCAGTAAGGGTCCTGCATGATGCCTTTGAACTCGAAAAGGCATAAAGGATGAATTTTTCGCTGGAAATATCCATATACTCAATATACTTATGGGAAAAATAGCACGGAAGATAGAAATATTTGATACGACCCTGAGGGACGGGGCCCAGACAGAGGACATATCTTTTTCTGTCGAGGATAAGCTTCGCATCGCCGAGAGACTGGATGAGCTTGGCATCCACTACATTGAGGGTGGCTGGCCGGGTTCCAATCCAAGGGATATAGAATTCTTCAAAAAAGTAAGAAAACTTAAGTTGAGGAACTCCAAGGTTGTTGCCTTTGGGAGCACCTACAGGCCGAAACACAGGGTGGAGGATGATGCCAATATCAAGGCACTTCTCGGAGCAAAGACAGAGATCCTTACCATTGTGGGGAAGACATGGGATTTCCATGTGAGAGAGGCGTTGAGGATTACCCTGGAGGAGAATATCGAGATCATTCACAACACGATTTCCTATCTCAAGAACTATGTGGACAAAGTGTTCTTCGATGCTGAACACTTCTTCGATGGGTACAGGGACAACCCGAAATTTTCCATGAAGTGCGTTCTTACTGCCCAGGATGCTGGTGCCGACTGTATCGTTCTTTGTGATACCAATGGGGGGACCCTTCCCAATGGGGTGAAAGAGGTAACGGAAAATGTTTCGGGAAGGCTGTCTGCACCCATTGGAATCCATGCACATAACGATGCGGAGTGTGCTGTTGCTAACTCCGTCGTTGCTGTGGAGGCAGGGGCATCACAGGTTCAGGGGACCATGAACGGGCTTGGTGAACGGTGCGGAAATGCGAATATCTGCTCCATAATCCCTAACCTCCAGATCAAGCTTGGTCTTAGGACAGTGACTGATGAGCAACTCATGAGATTGAGGGAGGTCTCCAGATTTGTGAACGAGATCGCCAACCTCAGACATTTCAAAAGGCAGCCCTTTGTGGGCGACAGCGCATTCGCCCATAAAGGCGGAATCCATGTAAGTGCCATAGTAAAAAGGCCTGAGACCTATGAGCATATCAGACCTGAATCTGTGGGAAATTCACAGAGAGTGCTCATCTCAGACCTCGCGGGCAAGAGCAATATCCTGAGAAAGGCGGCTGAATTTCATATTACTCTTGATCCGGACGCTCCGCAGGTCCAGGACATTGTGACGAAACTGAAGGACCTTGAGAACCAGGGATTTCAGTTTGAAGGTGCTGAGGCGTCCTTTGAACTCCTCATGAAAAAGTCCCTCGGTCTTCACAAGAGATTCTTTGATCTTATCGGTTTCCGTGTAATTGTCGAAAAGAGAAAGGAAAAAGAGGAGCCACTGAGCGAGGCGACGATCATGGTAAAGGTGGGGGGCCATATTGAACATACTGCGTCAACAGGCCAGGGCCCGGTAAATGCCCTGGACAATGCCCTGAGAAAGGCCCTTGAGAAATTCTATCCCCAGCTGAAGGAGGTAAGGCTGCATGATTACAAGGTGAGGGTCCTTGCTGCAGGGAAAGGGACTTCAGCGAGGGTAAGGGTGCTGGTGGAATCAGGAGATGAGGAGATACGATGGGGGACTGTGGGTGTTTCAGAAAATATCATAGAGGCATCATGGCAGGCGCTGGTTGACAGCATCGAGTATAAGCTCCTGCGGGGAGAATGATCCATAAAAGACATGCAATTTATCTCTGGGAACTAAAACCATATAAGGAGGAAGGAACGATGAAGGTTTACTACGATAAGGACGCAAAGATGAGCGTGCTCAAGGGCAAGAAGATAGTCGTGGTGGGATACGGGAGTCAGGGACATGCACATGCCAATAATCTCAGGGAGAGCGGCCTGGATGTGACGGTGGCAGAGACAAAGGGAAGCAACTGGGAAAAGGCCGTGAAAGCGGGATTCAAAGTGCTCACTGCCGCTGAGGCTGCCAAGAAAGCGGACATGATCATGATGCTCGTTCCTGATGAATATGCCGCGGACATTTACAAGAGCGAGATCGCCCCGAATATTAAGAAAGGCGCTTATCTGGGATTTGCCCATGGGTTTAACATCCATTTCGGCCAGATAGTCCCCCCGCAGGATGTAAATGTATTCATGGTTGCACCAAAGGGCCCGGGGCACCTGGTGAGGTCGGAATATACGAAAGGCAGCGGTGTCCCCTGTCTGATAGCCGTGTACCAAAACCCTTCCAGAAATACAAAAGATGTCGCTCTTGCCTATGCATCAGGAATAGGAGGCGGACGCGCTGGAGTCATTGAGACCTCGTTCAGGGAAGAGACAGAAACGGATTTATTTGGTGAGCAGGTGGTATTGTGCGGAGGACTCACTGCGCTCATTCAGGCAGGATACGAGACACTGGTTGAGGCAGGGTATTCACCAGAGATGGCATACTTTGAATGTCTCCATGAAGTGAAGCTTATCGTTGACCTCATCTACGAGGGCGGTATCTCCACGATGAGATATTCCATAAGCAATACTGCACAGTACGGTGACCTGACCAGAGGACCGAGGG
The DNA here is from genome assembly GCA_035623135.1 of Thermodesulfovibrionales bacterium. Lineage (GTDB taxonomy): Bacteria > Nitrospirota > Thermodesulfovibrionia > Thermodesulfovibrionales > UBA9159 > DASPUA01. Next base: position 3,034 of record DASPUA010000401.1, read on the forward strand.
TGGTTACCGATAAGACAAAAAAGGAGATGAAAAAGATACTCCAGGAAATCCAGGAGGGGGTTTTTGCCAGGGAGTGGCTGCTGGAATGCAGGGCGAACAAGCCGGTATTTAACGCATTGACAAGGAAGGGCGAAGAGCATCCGATCGAGCAAGTAGGAGCGAAACTTAGGGCAATGATGCCATGGCTCAAGAAAGGCAAATTGGTGGATAAATCGAAGGCCTAGTGGCTGGGCAGGAGACATACAGCCTCTGGGGGATGATTAAGCTTGCGCCTGAAGGTCATCCCTTCATCTTTGGGTTCTTTGGCCTGACGGTACTCGTGCTTCTCTTTGCTCCATTGGGGGCGCTGCTGCCTTTTGTGCTTACCCTTTTCATGGTTTACTTTTTCAGAGACCCTGAACGGCGTATACCTGAAGAGAAAAACGTTTTTGTATCTCCTGCGGACGGAAAGGTCATCCTGATACAGACAGTAAGTGAAGATAAATTCCTCAAGGGAGACACAGTTGAGGTGAGCATCTTCATGTCGCCCCTGGATGTTCATGTGAACAGGGCGCCCTGTGAGGGAGTGGTGGAAGGGGTGGTGCATACTCCCGGCAGATTTCTCTCTGCATTCAAGCACGAAGCATCACTCCAGAACGAAAACATCGCGATGCTTCTTACTACACAACATGGGAAACTTTTGATCCGGCAGGTGGCAGGGTTTTTGGCAAGGAGGGCTGTCTGCAGGGTAAAGAAAGGGGACCCACTCCAGAAGGGTGAACGGTACGGCATCATCAAGTTCAGTTCGAGGCTGGACATATACCTGCCAAGGGAAGTGCAGATAAAGGTAAAACTGGGTGACAGGGTCAAGGCAGGAGAGACAGTGATCGGAGAGATGCCTTAAGAAAATTAAACCGTTTGACATTTTTTTGTGGTGATCCTGATCTACGATATAATTTACCGTAAGGAATTAATCTTCTTTCACTTCAATCGGTTTTATTGCCAGGATTGTGCGTTTTCTTGACAGCCCCTTTTTCAATCACTATAATTCATTATAAAGACAGTGTGTAGCATACATAATATTATGTATAATGGAATAATCTAGGATGCAGGACCAATCCCTATCCAAACTCTTGGACGGATATAGTTTGGCACACGTAATCATTGCAGTACTTAGTGGACTTATCGTTTTATGGGCTCTGGCCGATCCTACTGTTGCGCTAGGCGGCACCGAGATTCCAGACGACCTCAGTGTCATACAGGGGATTACTGCGGAGACTTCAGATCAAATATTAAAGTCAATTCGTGACAAACGCCAGCTTCGGCCTTTGGATGCCTTAGAATCCGGATTGCACGTGGCTGATACTCCCCGGGGTACTTATTTTTTCATTTTTTACCGTGATTTGAGGGCAGATCAGGGCGGAATGGTTAAGAAGTTGGATGCCCAGCGTGTAAACCGGTACAGAGAGGGCAATGCCTTTTTCGAGGTTCATCTTCTAAAGGTCGGACCGCCCATTATTCTAGGTTTCGCTTCAGAAAGCGATGCCGTACGTGTTAGCAGCCCAACCACACAGATTCAAAAAATATCTATCGCATCTGCCCCGTGGGAAAAGATGACATCGCTCCTATCCCTTCCAGTGGATCGTATAGTCGCGTCAGAAACGCGTACCGTCAGTCCTTCAGAAAGAGAATGGATGTATATTTTAGACTGTGAAATCCGATGAATAGCACTGTGTAATCAGGTCACCCGTCAGCTTGCCCAAACAGTGGGCTCCCGGTGAGCTTTGCGTTATCAGTTTCCGATAATAATAATCTGTAGTAAGTTTCTACCATCCAATGGTGCGGAGTTCCGGAAAGGACAGCGCGTGATCGGCGAAGCGGCTTCAAGCAACGTTCTATTGAAACTCAACATTTTTGTCAAGATGCCGATGTGCTTGATATCAGATACAGCGTAAGCCAACAACGTCATTTGTGTTCGGCTCTGGACCGTTTCCCTGGACAATCACTAGTGCCTCAAGGGCTATGCGATGCTTGACTAACTCCGCACATTCTCATATAGTTATAAGCAGGGGAATGGGACTGTAAGTAATTTTGGAGAAAGAGGGAACAATGTGTCAGTCATAACTATTTCGCGGGGTTCTTTCAGCCGGGGAAAAGAGATAGCAGAAAAGGTCGCTCACGCCTTGGGGTACGAGTGCATCTCACGTGAGATACTTCTTGAGGCCTCTCAACAGTTCAATCTACCGGAGTTAAAACTTGTGCGGGCGATTCATGATGCGCCATCAGTTCTTGAACGATTTACCTATGGCAAGGAAAAATACATCGCCGTCATGCGGGCGGCTCTGCTAAAACACATACAGAAAGATAATATTGTCTATCATGGGCTCGCAGGCCAATTCTTGCTCCAGCAGATACCCCATGTGCTCAAAGTGCGAATTATCGCGGACATCGAGGACAGGGTCAGGGAGGAGATGAAGAGGGAGAATATCTCTGCTGAGGACGCACGCTACATCTTAAAGAAAGATGATGAGGAGCGACGCAAGTGGGGTCTCCAGCTGTACGGCAAAGACACGTCGGACCCCAGTCTTTACGACATAGTTTTGCATCTTCGGACTATGTCAGTGGATGAGGCAGCCCAGCTGGTCGTGGCAGCGTCGAAGTTGCCCAGTTACCATACAACGCCTCGGTCCCAGGGGATCGTGGATGATCTGTGTTTGGCAGCCCAAGTGGAGGCGGCTCTCGTACGCGAATTCGTTGTGGAACGAGTGACAGCCAAGGAGGGAAACGTTCACGTGGCGATCAGGGCCTTGGCCAAAGAGAGTGAAAGAATCGTACCAATGGTTACTGCCATTGCTCAGCATGTCTCTGGAGTTAAGACCGTTTCAGTCGACTTCGTGGAACCAGCCATTTTGGTTGACTGATGCCCTGCATGCAGCAGAGCGCTATCATTTTCCAATAATAATCTCCAGTAAGTTCCCACCATCCAATGGTGCGGGCTACACGAGGGACCTCTCAGTGCATGTTGTGTGGCGATGCCCACTTGATCTTGCCCCCTTAAACCGGTTTAGAAATTAAGTGTATTTTGGGCAGGGAACTGTGTGGTTTTGGTGTGAAATATAGAGTTCATTTTGATCTGTATTCTTTCTCATTCACTCTCCTGACTTGGCCAGTTGACTCATAGGAAAATGTTACCAAAGGATCGGAGACTCAACGTACCTTTTTGGAGCATGCCTGAAAGATCCTTTTGAGCTTCTCTTCCATACTTCTTCTGAGGTGAAACGGATTCAGATCTTGGAACTGTTCAG
>DASPUA010000402.1:0-6636 GCA_035623135.1 Thermodesulfovibrionales bacterium
TTCAGCAAGACCGTTGATTTCCGGTAAAACCCCTCAAAAATAAGTTTCAAATGCAGACCCCAGCGATCAATGGTTAGTCCGAGTTTCTACCTGCCATGTAGAATATCCATCCATCTTATGGCTTCGGTGTCACTGATCTTACCCAGATACACCTGAGTCGTTTTCAGATCCTGATGTCTAAGAATGACCTTGGAGATGATCTCCAGGGGCACCCCATTTCTGCTGGCATAGGTTGCTGAATGCCTGCGCAGATAATGAGGCGCTATCTTGACGTTCAGTTTTTGTCCCAGTCCAGTGACTAGATTTTTCACCCCGGTGTAGCATAGAGGAAATATGCCATCTTCAGGCTGTATCTGTTTGGTTGGAATATAGTCAGCTAGCCTAGCTGCAATGTGCTCTGAGATTTATGCTTATCAAGAACTGCCCACTATGCTATCATGATATTAATGAAGCGGAAAACACCAGCCGATGGATTGAAGTAATCAGGCCATGAGATTGGGTGTTTCTTCTTATTGAAAGGAGGCTACTATGGTTCGTGTGTTCATTGCTCTCAATGTGGTCATAGCATTCGTGCTGATGGTATTTATCTCCAGTACAACGGCACAAGAGTACCAAGCGCAAATTCAGCGAGCTTGGCAGGCTGGTCAGCAGTACGAGAACCAAAGCGGGCAGACTAGTCAACAGGATGAGAACCAAAGCGGGCAGACTGGTCAACAGGATGAGAACCAAAGCGGGCAGGCTAGTCAACAAGGTGCGAGGCAAAGTGGACAGGCTGGTCAACAGGATGAGAACCAAAACAGTGAGCGGTAGCGCATTAGGTCTCTCGAAAATGATCATCAGTTGATTATCAAAAATAACCATCACCACCGGTCATAGGGTTGGAAGCTCATAACAATGATTGGCATGGATTGTCTTCTCCGCAGAGGCCAGCGTGCTACGGGACAAAGCCCTCGTCAGTTGCAAGCTCGCATACCTGTTTGTTCTCAGCAGGGTGAAGTCGAAATCCTTGCAGTTTAGGATTTCTGCTCCTTTAGCCTCTTTATCTCCTGAAGTAGTTCGATCTTTTTCAAGACGCCTTTCTTCTCCAGGAGGTTGATCAAAGCCTCCTGAGTATAGACATCACTCATCAGAAGCTCTTCATGTGTCGGCACTGTAGGAGTCACTCAAGCCATCCTTCAATAGCCTCCTTGATGTTCGCAAGAGCCTCTTGATGAGTCTTTCCCTGAGAAAGACAGCCGGGAAGCGCGGGGACTTCGGCCACATAGTAGCCGGCCTCATCCTGTTGAATCGTTACGTGCAATTTCAGATTGTCTCCTTCTTTTCCGAACCCAGAAGTTGTTTTTATCATACCGCAGGGAGCTATTTCGTTATGAACTGACCAAATGCCATAGGGCCACTTCCGACAGTTACGGTATCAACTACTTTGTTGTTACTCGTATCTATAACTGACACTGTGCCGCTCCCATTATTGGCAACGAAGACACGGGTTCCTGATGGATTTACCGCGACTCCAAAAGGTTTATTTTCGACTTTAATTGTATCGACCTCTTTGTTAATACGCGTATCTATGACCGACACCGTGTTGCTACCGGCATTCGCTACATAGACACGAGTACCCAAATGATTTACCGCCACTCCCGTAGGTGCTGCAGATGCATTATCCAAAGAAACGGTATCAACTTTGTTAATGCGCGCATCTATGACCGACACAGAGTTTTTGCCATTATTAGAGACATACACATAGGTGCCCGTTGGATTCACCGCTACTCCGTAAGGATTTGTGTCAACCTTAAGGGTATCAACTTTGTTGGTGCTCGTATCTATGACTGACACTGTGTTGTCTTGATGATTAGCCACATAGACATGAAAACCTGATGGACTCACCGCAATTCCCAAAGGACGACTGCCGACAGTAACGGTAGTAAGAACTTTGTTGTTACTAGAATCAATGACTGACACCGTACCACTAGCGGAATTAGCTACATAGACACGGGTGCCTGATAAGTTTATCGCAACCCCATGGGGATTATTGCCTACCTTAATGGTGTAAACTTTGTTGGTGCCCGTGTCTATGACAGACACGGTGTCGCTACCGGCATTCGTAACGTAGATACGGGTGCCAGATGGATTTATAGCAACTCCTACAGGCTTGCTCCCGACAGAAACGGTGCCGACAACCTTGTTGGTGCCTGTATCTATGACTGATACCGTGTCGCCATCAGAATTCGTAATATACGCAGAAGGTCTGCTTTCTCTGCAGGCCGATACCGAAAACACGAATACTGCAAACAGAAGAAGCAGAAACAACTGACGTTTTCTTAGCATCACCCTCCCAAACTCAATCTATCATACATAAATTCGACATGAAAGTGAATATAGAGTGTGAGGCATGAATCACGGGCACCTTCCATATTTTACGTTGAAAAAATGACCCTAGGTTCTTATCATAAATAATGAGTACAGTGCAGCGACTCTCCGAGTACTTTGAACATAAATCGAAACCGTTCCTCATAGCAGTCAACATTACCTTGCTTCTTTGTATAGGGTTCGTTGACTATATAACTGGCTATGAAATAGGAATATCTCTTTTCTACCTGATACCGATAAGTTTTGCTGGATGGTTCGGAGGTAGATCCCCAAGTATTATTATTTCTTTCCTCAGTGTTTTGACAATGGCAGCTACCGATTTTCTTGCAGGGAAGGAATACGGCCATTTTTTGGTTGAGTGTTGGAATCTGCTGATGCATCTCGGTTTTTTTGTTGTGTGCGGTGTCTTGCTTTTTTCTTTAGGAAAAGCTCTCGAACGGGAAAAGGAGAACGCAAGAAGAGACTATTTGACGGGAATAAACAATTTTCAAGGGTTCAAGGAATTAGCTGAACGAGAAATAGAGAGAAGCAGGAGATATGGAACGGTTTTGAGCGCAGCCTATATTGACTGCGACAATTTCAAGGAAGTGAATGACACCCTGGGGCATGACGCTGGGGGCAGAGTTTTACGGGCTGTTGCTGATGCGATACAAAAACATGTTCGTGCAACTGATATAGCTGCTCGAATAGGTGGCGATGAGTTTGTGGTGTTGCTTACTGATGTGAGCCACGACATATCAGTAGGGTTCGTTGAAAAAATGCGCCGTCTCCTTTTGCAGGAAATGAAAAGGAACAACTGGAATGTCACTTTCAGTATAGGAATGGTATCGTTTTCAACGCCACCTTTGTCAGTTGAGGAGATACTTAAAAAATCTGATACTTTAATGTATTGTGTCAAGAGAGAGACAAAAGATGCGATTAAACATGAAGTCGTGTGATTTTCGGTGATCAAATATATTGATATGGATTGGATCCAATAGGAGGTATCTCATATTTGAAGGACTGTTCCAACCAATACACCTGGTCATGATCCTAGTGATAGCCCTGATAATCGTTGGGAAATAATAACTTGATTGAGGGGAATAATGTCCGTAGATAATCAGCACAAGGTTTTTCGCATTCTCGCGCTCATCTCAGCGCTTCTGATCTTTGCAACTCTGTTGTCGGCCTGCGTTAACAGAGACATCCTCTGGAATATTGTTACGAATTGCCTTGACTCTACCGTTTCCGACTATGACAAGCGCTGTCGCTGGCCCATTGATAACAGCGTTGCTGCGTGCAGAAATAGTACGGGGCTATGGGACGAAAACGCTGAATTTGTCGTTCTTCGAGACGAAAAGATGTGTGATTGTCTCGACAATAAGACTTTTGTTCATGGACTCGCTATTCCGCGTACCAAGGTAACTGGCACAGAAGACCCGAAGCGACCAATTAGCATTTGGCAGTTCGCTTGGGATTATGCGGTGAAACGGATCCGCAATAAGAAGGAAATCGCCCTCGTGGTCAACCCGCCAGGTAAGAATCGCAGCCAGGATCAACTCCACGTTCACATTGTCCGTCTTAATGATGCTGGTCGGCGACTCATCGCTTCCCCGAACGTGTCCAACGTGAAAAGTCTGGCTGACATCTGGAATAAAGCCGATACACTCGCGAAAGAGAAAGGGTTTGATTATTACGGGGTGCTTGTTGCCAAGAATCCAGCTGGTGGGTTTATTGTTTTTGTGAATAACCGCAACCTCGAATATGACTATACTCTCGCGAAGTGCCCGACGGCAGGGTTGTTTTCCGATACTCCCTGAGTGGGTTTGTGGGTCAGACTTGGTGAGGTAGGAGGAACCAGTCAACGCACACGAAACTTTAGAGTGACCCGCCAACTGTGTTGGTCAAGGGGAGCCACGGCGGGGATCTCAGCGCAGGTATTCCTTCAATGCCCCTTTCCAGTCAACAGGCGCATGTCCCGTTACCGCAGAGAACACCGACGTATCGAGGACAGAGTTCATGGGCCTTTTTGCAGGCCGCGGGAATTCGCTTGTCGGTACAGGGATCACTTTGGTCTGATGACCCGATATTCGTACAATCTCGTTTGCGAAGTCAAACCAGCTTATCCCACCTCCGGTTTCATCAGTAAAGTGATACACGCCGAATGCACCTGACTCCACAAGTGTCCTTAATGCGAGCGAAAGCGTCACTGTGGATGTGGGAGAACCCCTCTGGTCATCCACTACCTTCAGTTCCGGTCGCTCCTTCGCAAGCCTCAAGATCGTGGATACAAAGTTATTCCCATGTCTGCCGTAAAGCCAGCTTGTCCTTACGATATAAAATTCGTTCATGATCCACTGGATATATTTCTCACCGGCAAGTTTCGATTCACCATAGATATTTATGGGGTTTGTGGCGTCAAAGGGCGTATAAGGAACGGATTTCGCACCATCAAAAACATAGTCAGTGCTTATGTGGCACAAGGGTATCTTCATTTCATGACAGATCAGTACAAGGTTCTGAACGCCTATGCCATTTACGAGAAAGGCCTTGTCTCTCTCCTCTTCTGCCCTGTCTACATTGGTATAGGCAGCACAATTGATGATTACATGGGGAGAAGACTTCTTTGCAAACTCATACGAGGAAGCCCTTTGTGTGATATCGAACTCAGTCTCCTGCGGGGTGATGACCTCGTGTCTTTCGGCAAGAACCGGAATGAGGTCATGGGCGAGCATGCCCTTTGAGCCGGTGACAAGGACCTTCAAGGTCTTTTCGTCTCCCAGAACCCCCTGCTCTCAGAAGACAACCTTTGCTTCAGAGGTCTCCACCACCACTCATTTTCCCTATACCAAAGGATGGTCGCTTCCAAGCCCTTTTCGATATCCATGGAGGGCTTCCATCCCAGTTCCCTTTCCATCTTGGAGTTGTCAAGGGCGTATCGGTAGTCGTGTCCCGGCCTGTCAGCCACATACGTGATCGCCTTTTCATCCTTTCCCATCATATCCAGCACCTTCCTCGCAATATCGATGTTTCTCCTCTCGGCATTTCCGCCCACATTATAGACCTCGCCGCCTCTGCCCTTATGCAGAACGAGATCAATGGCGCTGCAGGTGTCCTGCACAAAAAGCCAGTCCCTCACATTTCTGCCCTCACCGTATACCGGGATAGTCCTGTGCTCCAGGAGGTTTGTGATCATGAGGGGTATGAACTTTTCAGGGTATTGGTAAGGGCCGTAGTTATTGGACGGCCTGACAATAATCGCGGGTAATCCATAGGTCTCGTAATATGCCCTCACGAGCATGTCCCCCGATGCCTTTGATGCCGAGTAGGGCGAATTGGGCCTCAGGGGCATATCCTCGGCGAATCTGCCTTCATCACCAAGTGAACCATAGACCTCATCCGTTGAAATATGTATAAATCGACTCATCGCCACTTCTCTTGAGGCGGCAAGCATTACATAGGTTCCCATCACATTGGTCGTCAGAAACGGCTGGGCATCAACAATGGATCTGTCTACGTGGCTTTCTGCTGCAAAATGAATCACGCAGCCGGCACCTTGCATGAGCTCACTGACCAAGGCAGCATCTTCGATCTTCCCCTGCACAAAGGTATATCGTGCATCTCTTTCAATGTCTTTAAGGTTTTCGGGATTCCCTGCATAGGTGAGGGCATCGAAGTTCACGATCCTGTAGTCAGGGTACTTATTCAGAATGTGTCTGATAAAATTTGAGCCGATAAAGCCACATCCTCCGGTAACGAGCAGACGCATCATGCCACCACAAAGGGGCTTGCGGGATCATCTTCGTATCTCACCTCATCAACCTTTTCTTTACGGCCCTTTCCTGCATATAGCCTGTCAGGAAAATTAAGGACCATCCCCTCCTTTTCCCCTGAATTTCTGTAGGCATGGACAATACCCGGAGGCACCACCACGACGGACCTGTCTGCATTTTCTATGACCATTCTGTTGCCGTATGTTGAAGACCCTTTCCTGTTGTCCCAAAGATACAGTGAAAACGTACCAAAGAAACAGAAATAGTCTGTCTGCTCACTATGCTCATGGGGCCCTCTCGTGAAAAGAGGAAAGGTAATCGATATGTATCCCATGGCTGGTGTATACTCACCAAGCTCGTCCATTCGATACAATTCGGAAAGCCAGCCGCGGCTGTCATGAAATTCCTCAAGCCTTCTCACCTTGACTCCGTGAATATTTCCGTCCCTGAACATTCACACCTCAATTGTGGAATCGTCCCCCACCATGAGCCGAAGGGCCTTATGATGGGTGCTCTT